>CAYLPW010000029.1:0-31081 GCA_964385665.1 uncultured Saprospiraceae bacterium | reverse complement strand
TATTTGGTCAGGCTACGGTCGATCTATTAAGGTGGAAAACACAAACCAATTTATTCAATCGAAATATCACTAACTGGATTCTTTGGACACCCTTGCCAGGGCAGTCTTTTTGGTCAGCTAACAATATCGCAGAAGTGTGGAGTCGAGGAGTCGAGCAGCAAGCGACTATTGGTTGGCAACAAGCGGACTGGGCGATTGATTGGCAACTGAACTATACGTTTTTGCGCGCTACTCATCAAGTACCACGCGAACTCCCTAAAATCGCAGCTGGCACTCAACTCATTTATACACCCGAGCATCAAGGTAGTGCACAGCTGAAAGGAACATGGCGCGACTGGTCTGTTCACTACCAACATCAATACGTAGGGGCAGCACGAGGAGTCAATGAAGACTTAGCTGCTTTTCAAACCGCACAAGCTAGCATTCAATACACCACAGCTTGGAAGACCAATACGATGCGATTATTTGCGCATGTCTATAATATTTGGGACGTGGACTACTTAGTGGTGGAACGCCGACCAATGCCTGGACGGAATATGTCATTGGGCATCTCTTGTTCATTTAATTAATCATTTATCAAATCATTCGATGTTATGAGATTACAAGTACTACTTCTATTATTTTTATTCTCTGTGATTCATCTACACGCACAAAACGTGATCAGTTTTGAGAATTTTGATTTACCACAGGATTCATTTCTAAATGGTAGTGACTTTTCAGGTGGCTTTACGAGTGGCGATATTTTCTTGCCTAATAGTTATAATCCTGATTTTAACTCTTGGGCAAACTGGGCCATTTCGACGACTACGGATACAACGACTCGTGGATTTACAAATCAATTCAGTGCAATAACTGGTGAGGGTTTTGAATCTTCCACTTATGCTATCGCTAATGCTTTTACTCCTGTGACTATTAAGGTTACAGAACCACTTCTCCAAGTGGATGAATTATATATAACCAATGCTACTTACGCTTACTGGAGTATGACGGAGGGTGATGGATTTGCAAAAAAATTCGGTGGTATAGACGGCAGCGACCCTGATTTCTTCTTATTGACTATTCATGCATTTATAAATGGTGAACGCTTAGCAAACAGTGTCGATTTCTATCTTGCAGACTATCGCTTTGATGATCCTGAAGATGACTATATAATAGATGAATGGACGCGTTTAGATCTTAGTAGTTTTGGACAAGTAGACAGTTTACAATTTACACTGTCTTCCAGTGACAATGGAAATTATGGAATGAATACGCCCGCATCTTTCTGTATGGATCACATAAGCATGAGTTCGCTGCTCTCCTCTCTTACTGATGTAGGATTAGTGGATCAAATTCAAGTATATCCAAATCCAACAGCAGATGTGTTACAAGTAGACTGGGAAAAAATAAGTGGTCAAGCATTTATTTTTGATGCGACTGGTCGGCTGGTTCGTCAAGTGACTTTGCAGCAAGGCAACAATGAACTACCTGTCCACAATCTGAAAAATGGTGTCTATTATTTAGAACTGACTGACCAAAAAGGTAGATGGCGAAGTACCTTTATCAAACAATAGACTACGCGTCAATCATTCTTTTTGCTGTCCCAATGTAGATTATCTGCTACATTGGGATTGCTTTTCATCTATTCAATAATCAATAAAATACTTACTCTTCACACATCGTTCCAATAGCTATGAACTACGAATCAGAATCCAGCATACATAGCGAAGAGATACAAGAAGTGATGGGTACGCCACCACGGTGGATTGTACGTTGGGGAACGACGGTAAGTCTGTTTGTTCTGATCGTTCTAGGTTGGTTGGCTTGGACTTTAAAATATCCTGAAAAATTAGAAGCACCTATTACGATTACTTCTTCCATTCCGCCGACGGATGTTATCGCACAAGAAAAAGGCTATGTCGAACGATTATTAAAGAATAACAACGATACTGTACAAAGTGGTGACCTGCTAGGTATTATACAAAGCACAACCAAATACGAAGATGTCGAGAAACTGGAAGCTTACTTAGCTAGTTTTGATCGCTTAAAAAATAATTTAACGATTGGTACGCGTGCACCAGATCGCAACTTGGAATTAGGAGAAGATTTACAGCGCAACTACTCTACATTCATTCAGTCTTATGAAGACTACTTACTAAAAGTACAAGGGGGTGCAAATAGTACTAGCAGCAAGCAGTACCAACGAGAAATCGAAGAAACAAAAATGGCTATCGCACGAGAAGAACAGCGACTGGTAGAATCTATGGATTGGATTAAAAAGGTAGAGGACATCATGGAGCAAAAGCAAACGGACTATGTAGACGAAAAAATACCAATGTCCGAGCTAGAAAAAACGTCCAATGAACTCTCGCGCGCGCGTCGACAGCGAGATCAACACATGGAAAATATCCGAACACAACAGTTAGCGATTGAGCGTATCGAAGCGCGTCGCTCTAGTGACTTGCAAGCAGCACGTCAGGACAATCAAAGTAGCTATGTGACACTGCGAGAAAGCGTAAAACAACTGCGTAGCGAAATTGACACGTGGCGACAACGCTATCTGCTGGAAGCCCCCGCAGATGGGATTGTGACTTACTTTGGGTCTAAGCAAGCAGCTATTCGGTTTGTCCCTCAAGGAGAAGTTATCATGGCTATTCTGCCGATTGACACCGTAAATGAATCAGGCAAAAATGAAATGATTGGTCGTGTATCCTTACCCATTGAAGGTTCAGGAAAAGTCAAAGAGGGACAAATTGTAAAGGTGCGTTTGGAAAGTTATCCAGCGCATGAATACGGACTGGTAGAAGGCATCGTCGCCCAAAAGGCACGACTACCGCGCAACAAGACCTACAACATCGAAGTTCATTTTCCTGATGGTCTCATTACTTCTTTCAATAGCGATATTAGTTATGACCAACAAATGACTGGAACGGCTTCCATTCTCACAGGACGACAACGTTTCGGCGAACGCATCTTCGAGAAATTTTTGGATATATTTGAAGCAGAAGAAAAAATGTAACAACAACGCTTCGTTGCACCCTAATCCTGCCAACTCTCGCCTCTCGAAGCTCTCCTCACTCTCGAAGCTCTCCTCACTCTCGAAGCTCTCCCCACTCTCGAAGCTCTCCCCACTCTCGAAGCTCTCCCCACTCTCGAAGCTCTCCAAACACTTCTCACTCTCCCACCTCTTCCTCTTCCTTTTCCTCTCTCCGACTTCCTTTATACAATTCATAATGCTGAAAACGACATTCCAATGGTCCGTTGAAAATAATATGTTTTTTAGACGCTTTTAAACCAACGCGCTTCATCGCATCCCGATTCGCAGAGATGACCCAAGCATCAAAACCTATGAACTTCTGTTTAAACTCATCGCCCATTCTAGCATAAAAATCCTCAATATCTGCTTCTTCTAGTCGTTCGTCGTAAGGTGGATTGACGACCAATGTACCTTCCTGGAGATTGTGATCGATCTTGCTCATCTTTTTCCACAATACTTTTACTGTATCACGAAGATCAGCGTTGTTTAAGTTTTTGGAAGCAGCTTGGAAGGCATCGAAATCCTGATCGAAACCTAAAATGGGAGCGGGGGCTGGTCGGACTTTAGCTTGTGCTTCGGACTTTACTTCACTCCACAGTTTCGCATCAAAATCTCGCCAGCTTTGAAAACCAAATCGCTGTCGCTTCCACTGTGGCGGTATGCGTCGTGCGATCAGTGCCGCTTCTATCGGAATCGTGCCAGACCCACACATGGGATCGACAAAAGGTGTTTCGCCAGTCCAGCCCGTCAGCATGACTAAACCTGCCGCTAATACTTCACTCATGGGTGCTTCTACACTCGCCACCCGATAGCCACGCTTATACAGCGAATCGCCAGAACTATCCAGCGATAGTGAACAAACATTGTCTTTTCCCAAATGCACATTGAAACGGAAATCAGGATTGATGGTGTCAATGTAAGGGCGTTGTCCGTCAAAGTGTGGACGCATCTGATCGACAATGGCATCTTTGGTTTTCAGAGCCAAATATTTGGAATGCCGCATGTACTTTGACTTCGTGACCGCATTGACGGCAAAAGTCGTTTTCAGGTTGAGGTAGTCTAGCCAGTTGACTTCTTGTACCTTTTTATAGAAATGATTCTCGTGCTTCGCTTTGAAGGTATGTATCGGCACTAATACGCGCAAAGCTGTCCGCGATTCATAATTGATACGATACAAGGCCCGTTTGTCCCCTTCACAACGCACCGCTCGATGCAGTACCTCCACCTTTGTTCCACCTAATGTGCGCAACTCTTCCGCTAACACCTGCTCTAATCCCTGATAGGTTTTGACTAAAATCTGCATAGAATTAATTACGAATTACGGAATTACGAATTACGCCAACCATTCATCAAAGGCAGCAGCAAGATCGGGGTCAGCTCAATACTCGTAAATCACTTAAACTAATATGCCGCAAAGGAACAAACAAATTGTGACAAAAGGTCACTAGAGTTATCTTTGTAGCATGACTCTTTATAAAGATATGGTTCGTCTGGAAATCAAACTTATTTGAAAACTATTTAGGTAGATTTGATTCTTCCACATTCTCATTCACACAAAAGCGGCAATATCTGCAAAAACAAATACTGCCGCTTTAGTCAAGATATATCAAAATTCAATCAGCCAACCTACTCAATCAATACCAATTTTCCACTCACCTGTCCTTCAGCACTTTTGATCGTATAATAGTACAAACCTGCTACTTGCTGCAATTGACTAGCTTGAATCGTCCAATAGTCTACGCCAGCTGCAACCGTTTTGGATTCAGATAGAACAGTTCTGCCAGTCGCATCAAAAATGGTTAATTGTAGGGGAGTAGATGCTGGAGAATGGATAAGAATTTGTGTCGATTCTCGGAATGGATTCGGCTGGATCGCTTCCACTTGTAGCGATGTCTCAGGTAATACCCGATTATTGCTACAACTAGCCGCATAAAACAACAACTGTGCATCACTCTCTACTGCACAAGCAGTAGCATCCGTTATTTCCACAACTTTCAATAGACTAACAAATGAAGAAGGCACTATAGTTAAAATAGCTTCACTTACATATTCCTCTACGACATACTCTTTGTTACTTAAAGTATAGACAATTCGATAAGGTGGTGTGCCTCCAGTGATTGTAAAAAAGAGTTCATTGTCTTGACGAAGGCAAGCTTGCCGATCTACTAGTTCTGCTTCTATTTCAATACCAGTTCCAGTCGCCACCAAGGTCACCGCATCCGCTACTGCCGATGCACAATCCCCTTTCCGAACTTGTGGCGTATACGTTCCACTCGTTAGGTTTGAAAAAATATTTTCCCGTTGCCAGTCTATACCATTCAAGCTATACTCTACGCCAGTGACAGTAGTCGTGATGATTACCCGTCCATCGGCTACACCACAAGCAGAAGGTGCAGTCGAAATTACATTGTCAATAACGATAGTATCAGTAGTGGCTTCTAAGGTGAATGTCGTTGTCGTTACACATGTAGGCGCAGCCGCTTTTCTAATAGCGATGTTATAAGTGCCTGCTGCTAAATTTTCAAAACTGTTTGTAGCGACCCAAGTAGCAGTTTCATGGAGACGAAATTGGAAGTTGTCGTTGCCATTCATAATAATACTGATACGACCATTTTCAGCATCGCAAGTAGGTGCTACCGCATCAACACGATTGACACTGGGTGCGTCTGGCTCTCCTACAGTAATATTTTGTTGTGTAGCTTCACAGCTATTGTCTCCAATGATTCGAGCAAACACTTGATAATTACCAGATGCTAGTCCTGCGAAACGATTGTTCTGTTGCCAATTCGTGCCGTTTAGGCTGTACTCGGTAGGCACGGCTTCGCTGGCACGTATGGTAATGGCCCCATTGGCGACACCACAAGCCGTTGCATCTTGGACGGTCACTTCAGCTATTCTTATATTACAGGTGTTTGCATCGCAGCCACAGGTAAAGGAGACAGGACGACCAAACGTACAATCATCGAAGAATGGATTGGCTAAATTAGTATTGAGCAAGACTGGCGTGGCGTAGTACGTCACACCTACTGATAAGCTTTCACAGTCTACTGGAATGTTTAGGTTACTTCCTCCAGAATTGGAACGGAACAAAATATTTCCTTCGCTAGCTAGTCCAGCAGCATTGCCTAGCGGTGTAAAACCTACTGCACTTTCCAATACTCGTTGGTTAGTAACAAAACCACTCACTGGCTGATTGCTCGTGATCCACCAAAAAACAGATTTCTCTTCCGATATGTTAGCCACTTGTGCGTTGACTTCTAGTTGTCCACAAATTTCGATGCTTTCGGGTGTCACTGTATTGGGAGCAGCACAACGTTCTGAGGTCAAACAAAAGTTGTCCAAGTATAAATTATTTCCCCACTCGTAGACAGGTGAAGCATTGATTTTTTCTGTACTAGCTTGAATCCGTACCAATACTTTTCGACCGACGAATGCGGATAGATCAGCTGATTGTTTTTTCCAATCTGAACAATCATTTGGCACAAATGCTGCTGATTCATCTGTTGAACTACTGGCTGAAATACTAGTCGTGGCTAGATCACTAGCCGTTTTGCGGTAGACACGCTGATAGCTGAGTCCACAATCAGTAGAGACAGCGACTTCTAAAAAGGTATTGAAATTTGGGAAGGTCGTCGCGTAGGCTACATCAAAGTCAAAATAAGCCTCGTCCACACTCCTCAAATCCAATGGTTGCAAATAGAGTTCATCGACCGTCGTCTGATCTGGGAAGCGATTCCAAGTTTCCAATTGCAGCGCGTATCGTTCTCGTTCTTCACAGCCTCGAATACGCACAGGCTGAAATCCATTTTCGCCATCAGGATTTTCGACAAACCATTCTAGTGGAATACTATTTTCGTTGAATGGCTGGCAATAAGGTAGTTCAGCTAAAGAAGGCGCATAATGGAAAGATTGACACACGCCAGCTACTGTACCATCAGCAGCTTCGCCATTGATATTGACTAGTTGTACATTGAAGGTGTACGTGCCAGCGGCATTCAAATTGACTAGCGGGAGCTGAATAATTTGCGTCGCACGCGCACCGATTTGTCCATTCCAGTTAAAGAAACGAGGAGCTTGACCGCCTAGTTCATACTGTAGCTGTAAAGAGCGAATAGCTTGATCGCCACTATTCGAGATAGTAATCGTGGGCGTGATTTGTTGTTCACAGGCGACACCTTTTGGCGCAACGACATCTGTAATAGTAGCTAGAGTAGAACCGACAGGAATACTGCCTTTTGAAGTCAATAAAGAAGAACGAATGCCTAGCAAAGCAGCCCGCATCCGATCTTTTTGTCCTTGTGTGAAGGTATTTTGACAACGCAAGTCAGAATAATCCATATAATTTTCATACATATCATCTTGATCGCGCGAAAAGAAGCCCGCTTCTTCATCGCTATCGCAGCTATTCTGTGTTCTACCACAACTGGTATAGTCTGTCGTGTTATCAGGTGGTGTATCACATACTCCGTCGCCTGAACTCAAACAATTGTTCGTCCCACAACCACCCTGAAAAGTATGCCGAAGATTCAAATAGTGTCCAAACTCATGGATGTGTACTTTCGAGCGATCTTCACTAACCCCAAAGTAGCGCATCTCATTCAAAATACCGTCAAATGGACGACCATGCGAACCAGCTAGATAGGCATAACCTGCCACACCACATTCTGCATTCCTGCCACTGCCATCGCATATTTCGTTGACTAAGTAAATATTCGCATAAGCATTCGTTGGGTAGCTATTGCCGTTTTGTTGTGCCACCCACGCCTTCATTTGACTGTCCAAATTGCTATCAAACTCAGCGTATTCATCTGTTTGGTAGCGAATGATTCCATTGCTCGGACGATTGCGAATATCGCGCTGCGCCAGTCGAAATTCGATCTGTGTATCTTGACTTCTCAAAAGTGTTCGATCTGGATTTTGGGTATCATTAGCGCCACGACCGCTGCCTGCGTAGTCACCTCTATTTCTAAATGCATCGTTCAGGTGTTCCATCGCCCGCTCGATCTGATTGTCATCTGGATTTTCGTCGAAGTCGCCTAATTCTGCATCACTCGCATGCAGAATATGAACGACTACAGGAATAATTAGAACCTCACTTCCACCTATGCCCTCACTGCTGCAAGCATTGTTTTTCTGTGTGCTGTGTTTATGGTTGGACAATAGCTGAAACGTACGTTGCTCTAGTCGCTCTTGTTGTTGCCGATAGATAGGATCAGTAGCCATTTTTGCTTCATG
Organism: uncultured Saprospiraceae bacterium; assembly: GCA_964385665.1. Lineage (GTDB taxonomy): Bacteria > Bacteroidota > Bacteroidia > Chitinophagales > Saprospiraceae > JAAUTG01. The sequence goes on along the minus strand of CAYLPW010000029.1, from coordinate 22,830 downwards.
GAGGCGATCTTCCAAACAGGATACTTTTTCACGGTCTACAATGGAACTGCCGTTTTGAGCAAAAAGCGTAAAAGTAAACATAGAAAGTACAAAGCAAAGACGTAGTTGCTTGAATAGCATATTGTATAGTTTAAGATCTATAAATAGAGCGCGTGTGATTGACCATTCTTGTAGAAGAGATCGAATGACTCAGTTCAGTTTTAAGTAATGTGATTCGGACAATTTAAGAATCAATAGAATGTGTACTGTTGCAGATGTTGTTTGGTGTAGGTTATTACTAGGAGAGGATAGCGCGAAATGTAAAACGAAGGTAAGGATTTGTAGGTAAAATAAAAAAGCAGTTGTTAAGTTGTTGTACTCGAATGGACTACGTAGTTATTCTTTTGACGATGAGCGGACTTACAGGTTACAAGCAGCGAATGTCTAGATAGTACAGTGGTCGGCATTGTATAAGAAGGAAAGGAAAAAGTCTCGTGTAAGTTGCTGGACTTTTTTTGATATTTTTCAAATGTGTGTGCGTCGCGTTATGGTATTTACTACGTAAATCCAATTTTCAAAAGTTGTTTCATTCACACAAACTCACCATCAGACGTTCCAGCTGCTTACGCACTGCTCCGCTTCCGCCAGTGTAGTTATTGGCTAAAAATGCAAACGCGATTAACTCGCCTGACCTGTTTTTAGCGTAGCCAGCATAGGCTCGCACTCGCCCAATGCTACCACTTTTAGCGCGGATATTGCCTTGCGCTCGTGTGCCTTTAAACAGATATTTGATCGTGCCAGATTGTCCACCAACAGGTAAAGTGTTGTAGAAAGTAGAGAAGGCGTTTTCATCTTGTGCGATGACTTGTAAAATTTTGGCTAACTGTTCTGGCGTGATGCCATTTCGGGCGGATAGTCCGCTGCCATCTTCCAAAAACCATCCTTTCACATCGACACCTTTGCTTTCCCAAAATGCTTTTGTGGCTTCTATGCCGCCAACCAAACTATTTTTAGCATTGTTTTTTGCACCGATAGCCCGCAGCATGCTTTCACAGTAGATATTGACGCTTTTGTAGTTGGCACGTTTAGCAATTTCGGTAAGTGTGGGCGAATAGTGCGTATGAAAAGTGGTGCGAGAGGTGGATAATTTTTCTTCTACATCAGTGGATGACTCACGAGCGGTTTGGATGCCTGCTTTTTCTAGGGCATACAACAAAGTATGTGCAGCAAGAAAAGGTGGATCGGGTAACGAACCTTTGATCGTGAATAGACCGCTACCGACTGGAATAGTTCCTCGGATCAGTCGCGTGTAGTTGTAAGGACCGCCGTAGATATAGGCATTATCACCAGTATTCTTCCCAGCTGATTGTAATTCATTGATGAAGTATAAATTGGGTACTTCAGGGCGGACTTTTGCCACCTTTGGTGTGGTACCGAGTTGGCTTTGCTGTTGAAAAGATAAGTAGTAAAAATTTTCGTGCATATTGAGTCCCCAAACCCCCGACGCGTAATAGTTGCCCAAGTCTGCCCACTGCCAATTGCGTCCAGCCAAATTGCCTTGAAAATAGCTGCCATCACCGATAACTTTCCCTTCAATCCGCTGAATTCCCGCTTTTTGAATAGCTGCTACCCACTCCTGCATCAATGTTTCTAAATTGGCTGCTTCCTCCATTTGGTCAGACCCCAAAGTCGGATCGCCGAAACCTTTGATGTATAGATTGCCACGTAGCACCCCATTGTCGATGCGTCCATCGTATTGCAATTCGGTTTTGAACTGGTAATCTGCCCCTAAAATCTGTAACGTGGTAGCCGTAGTGACAGCTTTTAAAGTCGAAGCTGGAATATGGATTTTCTGAGCGTTGTTTTGCGCAATGACTTGACCGCTGTTGACCTCAATGGCGTATGCACCTAAACTACCAGCTTTTAAGTTTTCAGCACGTACAGTTTGATCGACGAGTTGTTGGGTACGGGACTGTGTGAAAGCGAAGATGGGGAGCAGTAGCAGTAGCGCGAATAAGCGAAATTGATGCATAATAAGTTGTGTGTCTAGAAGGTACTTGTAGGAATTGGGGATACCTCGCAGGTAGGGAGTTAGGATTCGGAAGGTTCAGCAAGGATAACATTGATGACGCCGCGCGAATTCTGTTTGGCTTTATCCAACAGCTCCAGTTTTTTACCTTCGTTAATGATTTTGACATCAATTTTCAAGTCCTCTTTGAACATCTTTTCTAGCTTCTCCACTTCCTCCTTATCCGCTGCATTGAAGTAGCGAATCTCGTTTTGCGTAGCTGTTTTCGTATGCACTTTTTGAGTCACTGGCTTTGCAGCAATACCGTGGCCACGCAGTGCGCTTGTGATGACACCCACCCGCTCATCGTTCGCTTTTACATTGGAAGCCACGTAGACTCTTCTAATTTCATTGGTCTCGCTACTATCTACATTATTTACTTTAGGAACAAATTCTTGACCAATCGCTATATCGTCATTTTGATAAAAATCAGGGTGGACATACACATTTAGCTCATCATAACCTACACTATTTGGAAAACCAATACGAATCGCATTTAGTCCTTCCGAAAATAGCAAATCAGGGATGTCGTACTGATTGAAATTGAATTCCCACTCTAACGGATTCTCACGTACCAATTTACCAGCGTCTCGAAACTCTAGTCCCTCCACTTCAATGTTCAATGCTTCTCGCCTTCGCGCAGGATTGTTTTCGGCAAAAATATGCAGCACTGAGTCGCCACGACTAATAATCGGATCTTCGATGACAAATTGTGGCATTTTGCGCATGAATAATGCTTTCACCTCTGGATAGATAAAGGGAATCAAGCCAAGAATGATCGGCACAATAATCATCTGCCAAACCTTCAACTTGAACGTGCGCTTATTAGATGTGGATTCGCTCATACTCAATGTGTTTGTTCCAGCAACGTTCGTAGGTGTCCTGAAAGTTCAAACTTATAAAAGTTTAAGGAAACATTAGTGTTCCAATGAAAAGTTGGACAAGCAAAAAAAGAGCAGTATATTTGGCAACCGAAATTTAGGACGAATTGTTCCAATCAATAGGAAAGCACGACTTTTCGATAACTGTTGTATTACTTATGCTTATTTCGAAAAATTTGCCTTCCATAAGGAGCGGCTATTCTTACGAGGATAGTCGTTTTTTTTATTCATGGATCATGGTTGATGAATCATGATCCATGATGTATAACTCATATTACGTATTCCCCAAGTTCCAGCTAATCTCCGTCTGCCCATTCTCGCTCACCTTTACTTCTACTTGCTCTACCGTGGTTAATTTGTATTCGCTGAGTTTATTGCCCAATGCCTTCCAGCCCTTGACATCAATAAAGTCGACCAAATCAATTTCCCCTTCCATCTTTTTCCCTTTTACACGCATGCTGTATTTGACGCGCGCTTTTGGAGAAGTAGTAGCGAAGTAAAGTTTTGTGCTGCGGTGATCGGTAACAAACGGGAATCGCTGATCTTGTGTGGACGTTTCAATCTGAAAGCGTTTGACCATGGTTAGTTTCCGTTCGCCATCATAGTAGATTGCACTAATGACAGATTCAGGATCAAACTTCCCGATCTGCATCACTTCTTTCGGATCGTAGCGATTCGTCAGTTCATAATCCGTCAACTCATACGAACCGTCGTTATAAACTACCAATATTTGATCGCCAGTGTCAAATGCACCTAGGCGGCGCCCACGTTGATCTGTATTGAGGCGTCCACTGACCTCATCCATATAAATCTCCAACGCGCCTAGAGTAGATTGTCCCACTTCCTTCTGCGTAATTTTGCGGATTGGATACTTTGTCAGAATATTGCCGTTTGCTGCTCGTCCTTTGATGTCTAGTTCGGCAAAGTTGTAGTCGAATTGCTTGACTTTTGCTGTCGATGATTGCGTCAGTTGTACCTGAACGACTTCTGCTTCGCCATTCGGATGTGCAGCAAAATAATGTATTTTGGAACTAGGTGCTCCTTTTGTCAAATCGTATTCGCGGTCGCGTGTGATAGCAGAAACATTGAAGCGTTTCACATAGGTGCGTCCACTTTTAGCATCTAAGTACGCCATGTTGTAAGTGGTGCGTTCATCACCACGTTTCCAAACATTGACATAAATAATATTTTTGCCAACAAATTTTTTCTCTTCGATGCGCGACACCATAAACTTACCATCCTTTCGGAAGATAATAATGTCGTCGATATCAGAACAGTCACAGATGAATTCGCCTTCGCCCTTCTTCAGTCCATGACCGATAAAACCATCTTTGAGATTGGCATAGAGCTTAGAATTGTTGGCAACCACTTGTGTTGCTTGAATGGTATCGAAGGTGGTGATTTCTGTTCTACGTTCTTTCCCTTTTCCGTATTTTTTCAATAAATCTTGAAAATAGGCAACTGCAAATTCTGTTAGATTAGCTAGATCGTAATTGACTTGCGCCAACTCGTCCGATAGCTGCTGCATCCGCTCTTCGGCTTTGAAGGCGTTGTATTTAGAAATACGCTTAATGCGGATTTCAGTCAACCGAATAATATCGTCTTCTTCGATTTCTCGAACTAGTTTGAGTCGCTTGTCCGTCTTTCGGTTGTATTTCTCGTCGGAAGGTGTTTTGACATATTTACGCAAGGCCTCATCAATAATTTGAATCGCTGCCTCAAAACTTTCTGCTTCTTCGATGTCTCGATAGATGCGCTTTTCGATAAATATTTTCTCCAAACTGGCAAAGAAGATTTTCTCTTCCAGCTCACGCTTCTTGATCTCTAGCTCTTGACGTAGTAGGTCTTTGGTATTTTCTGTTGACGCTTCTAGCAAATCGCTCACCGTCAAAAAATGTGGCTTGTTGTCAATGATGACGCAGGCATTTGGAGAAATTGACTCTTCACAACGCGTAAAGGCATATAAGGCATCTGTTGTCACTTCTGGCGAAATACCTGGCGCGAGTTCTACCACAATTTCGACCTCCTGCGCCGTATTATCATGGACTTTTTTGATCTTAATTTTTCCCTTATCATTCGCCTTTAGGATGCTATCGATCAACGAAACGGTCGTCACACCATACGGCAATTCTCGAATTGCTAGATGCTTTTTGTCCATCTGCTCGATCTTCGCCCGCACTTTGATTTTCCCACCGCGCTTTCCATCTTTGTAGTCACTTACATCTATCGAACCGCCAGTCTGAAAATCAGGGTAGATTTTAGCACTTTTCCCTTGCAGAATCTTGATCGACGCTTTAATCAACTCCACGAAATTGTGGGGCATAATTTTCGTTGACAAACCTACCGCAATTCCTTCTACGCCATTCACCAACACCAGTGGAAACTTCATCGGCAATGCCACAGGTTCTTTCTTTCGCCCATCGTACGACAGTTGCCAATCGGTCGTCTGTCCATTGAACGCCACGTGTAGTGCGAACTTGGTTAGACGCGCTTCAATGTATCGAGGAGCTGCTGCACTATCGCCTGTGCGGATGTCTCCCCAGTTTCCTTGGCAGTCAACCAACAGGTCTTTTTGTCCCAAATTCACTAAGGCATCACCTATCGCGGCGTCTCCATGTGGGTGGTACTGCATCGTCTGCCCAATAATATTCGCCACTTTATGATACCGACCGTCGTCCATTTCCTTCATCGCATGGAGAATGCGACGCTGTACTGGCTTCAGTCCATCGTAAGAAGCTGGAACAGCGCGCTCCAAAATTACATAGGAAGCGTAGTCCAAAAAGTAATCTTTATACATCCCCTTCAAGGAGATCAATTGTCCGTTTGTGTCTGTCATGTTGTGAGCTATTAGCCGCTAGTCATTAGCTATTGGCTGATTTCATATGTCTATTTTCATTTTTCCTTGACGGTCATATGGAACCTGTCTGCCGCCAGGCAGGCTTACCATGATTGAATAGTCATTGCCTTGTGTGTCTTAATGACGATTAAATCATGGACGTTTCATATCAATGAAAATGATTCAACTTAGTAGTCAGTCAAGTTACAAGATTCGATGCTTGGAAGCCTGCAAAAATAACACAAAAAGTTTGAAAATTCAAGAAAGCAGTAAAGGATTAGTGAAAGCTCATTAATAAAGTGCCTCAAAAAAGGCAGCTATTTTGTCTCCTAAGAAATTCAAAAAATCAGTGCATAGCTTGCTATGGACTTACTTTTTGTGTTTTTTAGGATGGGAAAAGAGCCAATTAGTTGGGGCAGGTTATTATTGAACTTTCACTTAGTGAGTAAGACAGTACACCGAATGTCAGGTTGCCGCTGTAAGTTGAGTTGAGAGAGGCAGCAACTTGGGTTAAGTAACGTAAAGTAAGGCTGCGTCCCTCAATAGCTTTCAGGGTTCGGTTTTGATTGAACGTGGACATGCAGTATAAATAGATGACAGTAACCAAAATCGAACACTCGGCGTGTAGATTTATTGTTGGTACTCAGACTTGGTTCTCTACTTAAACCTGTAAAGAAAGCTCTATTTGATGACCACTATAATTCCTCTCCCACAAATTCTACTATTTTTGCAGTCAACCATCCACTGTTTGATATGCAAATTGACAAACCACTCATTCAAAAACTCGAACGTCTCGCTCGTCTTGAACTTTCCCCCAACGAGCGCGACCAGATTCAGGGCGATCTCACCAAGATTCTACAAATGGTCGAAAAGCTCCAAGAACTAGATACCGAAGGCGTCGAACCGCTCATCTATATTTCCGAAGCAGAGAATGTCTTACGAAAAGATGAAGTTCGTGGTGAACTAAATCGCGATATTGCCCTTCAAAATGCACCAGATACCGACGGCATATATTTTAAAGTGCCGAAAGTGATTCAAAAATGATGTGTTGGCAGTCATTTCAAAAATGCCTGACAACTAAACGCAACCTAACAACATGTCACATCCGACCTATCCAAATTTACTCCAACCGTTAGACTTAGGCTTCACACAACTCAAAAATAGAGTCATCATGGGGTCTATGCATACGGGACTCGAAGAAGCAAAAAATGGCTTTGAGCGCATGGCAGTCTACTACGCCGAGCGTGCCAAAGCAAAAGTAGGACTCATCATCACAGGTGGCATTGCGCCCAATCGAGAAGGTTGGGTAGCTCCGTTTGCTGGAAAACTGACCACTAAGAAAGAAGTCAAAAAGCATCAAATTATCACCGATGCGGTACACGCTGTGGATGGAAAAATCTGTATGCAAATTCTTCATGCAGGTCGCTATGGCTATCATCCACTCTTGGTCGCACCATCTAGCATCAAGTCGCCAATTACGCCCTTCAAGCCACGCGCCTTAAGTAGTCGAGGGGTAGAGCGCACCATCAAGGACTTTGTCAAATGTGCAGTTCGTGCCAAAGAAGCTGGCTATGATGGGGTAGAAATTATGGGTTCGGAAGGCTATCTCATCAATCAATTTATTGTCGAAAAGACCAATCAGCGTACCGACAAATGGGGAGGCAGCTACAAAAATCGAATTCAGTTTCCTATCGAAATTGTGAAGCAGACTAGGGAAGCAGTTGGTGAAAATTTCATTATCATTTATCGCTTGTCCATGTTGGATTTAGTGCCAGGCGGTAGTACGTGGGAAGAAGTTGTTCAGTTGGCAAAGGAAATTGAAAAGGCTGGAGCAAGTATCATTAATACCGGTATTGGTTGGCACGAAGCGCGAGTACCTACTATTGCGACCATGGTGCCACGAGCCGCTTTTAGTTGGGTCACGAAGCGTCTGATGGGCGAAGTCAGTCTACCGCTAGTCACTGCCAACCGCATCAATATGCCACAAATTGGCGAAGAAATTTTAGCGGACGGTCATGCTGATATGGTCTCCTTAGCCCGTCCCTTCCTCGCCGATCCTGAATTTGTGCAAAAAGCGATGGACAACAAAGCAGACGAAATCAATACCTGTATCGCCTGCAACCAAGCGTGTTTAGATCATACTTTCAAAGGCAAAATTTGCTCCTGCTTGGTCAATCCAAGGGCTTGTCACGAAACAGAACTGAACTATCATCCGACTTCCAATCAAAAGAAAGTGGCTGTAGTCGGTGCAGGACCAGCTGGATTGTCCGCCGCCACCGTTGCCGCACAGCGTGGACATGAAGTTCATTTGTATGAAGCGGGCAGTGAAATTGGTGGACAATTCAATATGGCGAAACGCATTCCAGGGAAGGAAGAGTTCTATGAGACGCTTCGCTACTATCAAAAGCAAATTGAGTTGACTGGCGTGCAACTTCATTTGAATACTCGAGTCGACGCAACTGCTTTACAAGCGGAGCAGTTTGACGAAGTCATTTTAGCCACAGGTGTCCAAGCACGTAAAATCAACATAGAAGGAGAACAACACGATAAAGTACTCACCTACATTGATGTATTAATGCACAAAAAACCTGTTGGTCAGTCTGTTGCGATCATCGGAGCAGGCGGTATTGGTTTTGATACAGCGGATTATCTGACGCATCACGGTAAATCTACTGCTTTAGATGTACAAGCTTTCATGGACGAGTGGGGTGTAGATATGGACTACAAAAGTGAAGGTGGTTTGGAGCAGCCCGAAGCGCAACATTCGCCACGCGAGATTTATCTATTGAAGCGTTCCAAAGGCAAACACGGACAGTATTTAGGGAAAACGACTGGTTGGATTCATCGAGCGAGTTTGAAGAAAAAAGGCGTCGAGTTCATCAAAGAAGTGCAATACGAAAAAATAGACGACGCTGGTTTGCATCTACGAATGGGAAACGAAACACAAGTTTTGCCCGTCGATAATGTAGTCATTTGTGCTGGACAAGAACCTTTGCGTGAACTGTTTGCGCCTCTTCAAGCAGCGAATATTAATGTTCATTTGATCGGTGGCGCGGATGAAGCGAAGGAATTGGATGCGAAACGTGCGATCAAGCAGGGTGCGGAGTTGGCGGCGGCTTTGTGATAAAATGATAGACTATTTAAGGTACAAACAGACACTATGCTTAACTTAGAAGAACTACAAGCCTACCTGAGCATCGACAAAATTCTGCCATTCGTCACCAATGTCTTAATCGCGATTGCAGCGATTGTTATTGGACTATGGCTCATTAGAAAGATAGGTAAGTTACTGCGCCGTTCGCTGGAACGCTCGACGATGAGTGCCGATATTATTCCATTTTTATTATCTATCGCGGATGCCGGATTAAAGATCTTACTCATCTTCACAGTTGCAGGATTGGTTGGTATTGAAACGACTTCCTTTGTTGCTATCATTGGGGCATTATCATTTGCAGTAGGATTGGCATTACAAGGTAGCCTAGGTAACTTTGCTTCGGGCGTCATTATTCTGCTTTTCCATCCCTACAAAATTGGCGATTGGATAGAACTAGACGGACAGTTTGGGCAAGTTGAAGAAATTCAAATTTTCAACACTATTGTCGTCACGCCTGGTCAAAAAACACTCATCATTCCCAATGGCGAAGTTATCGGCAATGTCATCACGAACTATTCTTCCAAACCACACGTCCGTATCGAAATGGAAGTTACAATGCCTTATGCTGAAAGCTTTCCAAAAGTAGAACGTATCATTCGAGACGTTTTGCGGGGCATCCCCGAAGTACTGCAAGAGCCTGCACCTGAAGTGGGTATTTTGGAATACGATTCGCACTACATCATTGTCGCGGTGCGTCCCTTTATTCATCCAAATGACTTTTGGACGGTACGTTTTGAAAGTTTACGCCGCATCAAAAGTGCATTTAGTGAGCATGGGATCAAAATGGCATACTCGGAAGGTGTGGAGTTGGGGACGATTGGGGAGTAAAACGCAAAATTATACTTACACTTTCTTCTAACAATACTTTTATCTACTTCTTGACATCTATTTGATAGAATATTTCATAATTTTGCGCTTCGTTTCACAAAATGTTATTCTGTTAGGAACGTTCAAAAGAGTAATTCGACTGATTTCTGAAATTTTGGAGAATTTATTCTTTGAATAGTACTGCATAGACAGATCACAAACTTGCTAACAAACTATGAATGCCAACAACAGTAGTGTTTCGGAAAAGACACGATATTCTGACGAAGAACTTGATGAGTTTAGGGTCATCGTAGAAAAGAAGCTGCATCGTGCGAAAGAGCAATTTGAGTATATTCGCAGTCAAATGAGCGAACTCGCCGATAATCCAGACTCCAAGATTAGAGGATTAGACGATGCCACAGGCGTACGCGAAGTCGAGCAGTTGAATAGTGCCGCTGCTCGCTTACAGAAGCACGTACAACATTTAGAAAATGCCTTACTTCGCATTGATAACAAAGCGTATGGTGTATGTCGGGCAACTGGAAAGTTAATTTCCAAACGACGCTTAAAAGCAGTGCCACATGCGACCTTGTGTATCGAAGCTAAGCAAAGTCGATAGCATGTAGTAGGAAGTCGTTTCCCACGACTTCCTACTTTCTCAACTTCGAGTTATCTTATCAGTCACTTACTCCACAGGCATCAATCGAAACACAAACCCTGGATCTTCTACACCTACATACAAGTATCCTTCTGCATCTTGCGCTAGACTTCGCACGCGTCCAATATTTTTCAACATTAATTCTTGACCAACTACCTTCTCCCCTTCAATTCGACACAAATTCACATAGTCAAACTTGAGCGAACCGACCAATAAGTGGTTCTGCCAATCTGGATATCGGTCACCTGCTACAAATGTCATTCCGCAAGGCGCAATCGAAGGATCCCAGTAAGTTTTAGGTTGTTCCATACCTTCTTTCGCTGTAATATCGGTGAACTTCGTACCAGTGTAATTGATGCCGTAAGAAATGACTGGCCAGCCATAGTTGTTGCCAGCTTCAATCAAGTTAACTTCGTCACCACCACGAGGACCATGTTCGTGTTCCCAAACTGCACCGGTGACAGGGTGAACATCCAACCCTTGTGGATTGCGATGTCCGTAGGTGTAGATAGAAGGTTCTGCATTAGAGTTATTGACAAATGGATTATCGCTAGGCACACTGCCGTCATCATTTAGTCGATGTACTTTTCCTGAATCGTTGTTCAAATACTGCGGATGATCGTCGCGTTTGCCACGGTCGCCAACAGATAAGTACAAATAGCCTTCGGGATCAAAAACGATACGACTACCATAGTGATGTTTTGTACTCACATATGGAGTAGCGACAAAAATATCTTCGCCATCTACTAAGCGATTGCCTTCCAATCGCGCTCGATATAAAGCAGTAGTTGCTTCGCTATTGTCATTCGGATTACGTTTGGAATAGCTTAAATAAATGTACTGATTTTGATCGAAGTCGGGGTGAACGCACACATCTAACAAGCCACCTTGTCCTTGGAAAACAACACTTGGAACGCCTTGTATAGTGTTTCGCTTCCCTTTTTCATCCACTTGATATAGCTCGCCAGACTGAATCGTCACCAACATATTGCCATTTGGTAAAAAATCTATGCCCCATGGGTTGCTGATGCCAGATAAAACAGTATCTAATTCCACGACTTGTTTAGACGCATAAAAGGTATCCGAACGGACTTCTTCCTCAAAGCTATAGCGATCTTTTTGATCAGCAATTTCATTTAAAATATAAGCAGCTAATGCCTCTATTTCTTTATCCGAAAACGTCTCTTCATAAGCTGGCATCCCATCATTCGGGTAGCCGTACTTGATTCCCTTAACGAGGTCTTCTTTTGTGTCGCCGTACTTCCAGTCATAGTCGATAAAGCTCTCTGCTTCTTGACCGTGACAACCTGCACACCATTCTTGAAAGTTGGCAGCGGCACTTTGTGCAGTTGCTTCATCTTGTGGAATGGGAACGTATCGTTGGCAAGCGAAAATGAGCGTGGCAATGAGGGAAAAGGTGAGAAAGTAGTTCATGATCTTTTTTTCTTTGTCTAAGATAGTAGATTAGTTGTAAGCATGCTATGATTCAAACAAACTCAATAGGGGCTTCTGTTCATTCATTTGTTTTTCCAAAGTAACTGAATAGATCGCCACTCGATCAAACGAAAGGCAAAAGTGAGTAATGCACCAAATAATAGCAGACCAATAAAGTGAAATCCCCAATTTAGCAACTGCCACTGCGTACTCCACCAGCTGACTGCAAAATAAACGCTTCCAAACAGTAGTAGTTTCGTAAAAGAGTTTCGCAGATCGAGTCGCAATAATCGACGAACCAGCCATAATTCCCCCAACACAATAAAAGATTGCGTCAAAAGAGTCGTCGTTGCTGCTGCGTATGCCCCAAAGTGTGGAATGAATAGCGCATTGAGTAAAACATTGAGGGCAATACCTACTACAAAAAGACGATTTAATGCTTTTAAGCGTCCATCTGCTAACAGTGCTGTGCCAAAAATATGCGTAGCACTCACCGCAATAAAACTCCACATCAACATACCTAAAATCTGTCCCCAATACACCGTACTATCCACATACAAAAGCTGCATAATCTCTTGTCGAAATAGAAAAACACTCACCGTCGCCGCAATAGAAATGCTTAACAACAACTGACTGCTCATGTTGACCAACGCTAGCAGTTCTTTTTGCTGTTTCAGTAGACGTGCAAACATCGGGAGCAATAGATTAGCAAACAGAAAACTAAACATGATCGCTGCATCTAACAAACGATAAGCAGCAGCATAAATACCCACTTCTTCTTGTCCATTTGGCAAAATTTGTTCCAACATTACAGCGTCTATTCGACTGTAAATCATCATTAAAAAGGCAATCAACGCATACGGTAAACTTTGTCGAAGAAAAAACAATGTCCGCTGACGATGAAAGCGCAAACGCGTCTGTCGTAAATAAGGAAGCACAATAAATAATGTAGCAGCCAAACTAATTATCAAAGCAGTCAACTCTGCGTACACAAACCATTCAATTGAAAACTGCGTCCGTAATGCTGGAATCCAAAGCAAAATCGCACCAATCACTAACAGCGACAGACGAGGCAAAACTGACAGCCAGCTATCCATACGATAGCGTTCTAATCCAATAATAATGGAACGAAAAAAATCAATCCAACTAATCGTCAATCGACTCAACGCCAATACACTTACCAACAGCGCATAACTTTTCCAGTAGCCCAAAGCAATAGCCAAAACACCAACAAGCAGTAGATACAATCCACTCAAAATCAGTTTGATAGCAAATAGATCGGGAAAGTATTTTTGCAATAAATGACTGTGCTGTGCTATGTATCGACTCGCAAAGTTTCGGATGCCAAAGTCGTTGAGCATACTCAATAACAAGGTCAAGTTGAGTAAGGTGAAATAGATGCCATAGTCGGCAGTGCCTACTACATTTTGTACATCGCGCTCAATGACGAAGACATAGAAAGGCTTCACAATCAGGTTGATTGCAATGAGAAAAATAATATTAGAAAGGAAGCTGCTTGATGTAGTGGACAAAAATGGTGATTGGATGTAGAAGACTACATAACGAACTTAAAAACTGTACAAAATTAGAAAACACATAGACATTCCAATAACGATGAGGTTTCAACGCGCTCAGATGAATAAAGTTCCAATTCAAAAGAGCAGTGTATATTGTCGTTATTCCTAAGTGAAAGTTCGTTCATAAAGTACCTCAAAAAAGATAGCTAATTTTGCCTCCTAAGAAATTCGAAATCCCGAAAGCTTTTGGGAAGTGCATCCCAATAGCTACAGACTTACTTTTTTGTGTTTTTTAGGATGGGAAAAGAGCCAATTACTTGTGGCAGGTTATTATTGAACTTTCACTTGGAGTCAATGTATAGATACTATTCGATCAGTTGACACAGTTTGATGACATGACGTTGCTACTGTTGAAGAACCAATCTACTCTCCTTCCACACATTCCCAAACCATGTCATCCAACGGATACGACTTTCCTTGATACGAATAATGCCACCACTCCGTCCGAATTGCCTTAAATCCATTGGTTTCCATAGTTGTTTTGAGTAGTGTTCGGTTAGCAAGTACACTATCGGGCAGTTCTTGATAGGCATGGTAGGCACGACGACCAAAAAAGTCAAAATCAGTACCCATATCCAGCTCTTGTCCTAGACTATCTACAATGGTCAGATCTACCGCACCACCTCGATTGTGCATAGAGCCTTTACGTGGGTCAGCTACATAACGTGGGTCAGGTACTTTTTTCCACAGTTCCCACTGAATCGGGCGGGGACGATAACAATCATACATCTTTAGTCCCAATCCTTTTTCTTGCAACTGTTGGTGAATATCGACAATAGCCAAAGCGACTTTTGGACGTAAAAAACAGCGCCCACACTCATACATCTGTGTTTCTACGAAGTTATTCGCTGTGGCGTAACGCAAATCCATAACAATACTTTCATCCAAATAGGCTACATCCGTCCACTTAGTAGTATCGTAGTCAAATATAGGAGTCGCCAGTTCAGGTATAGTATCTACAACTCGCTGCTCAGCAGCTAAAGTGATAGAGGTTGACACAATTGGATCGGTGTCCATAGTTGCTGCACGATCTGTGATGGTTTGTGTTTCTGTGACAGGCGACTGACAGTAAAGTAGGAACAAGCAAGCGAATAGAAGGAACATATATTTCATTATTAGCTATTTGATTTGGCAATTCCGAAAGCTGATAAGCCTCTTAAAATGTGTACTTTTGTGTTCACAAAGTTAGAAAAATGCAAAAGGAATTGTCCGTCGTCGTTGGGGTGTACAATGAGGAAGAAAATATTCGACCACTAATTGACCAAATCAGTCAGGCTTTGGTAGGGTACGACTACGAAATCATTTACGTGGATGATGGTTCCACGGACGGTACATTAGCAGCACTAAAGAGCATTCAGCATGATCGCTTGAAAATCGTCGAATTCCGAAAAAACTATGGACAAAGTTTGGCGTTGATGGCTGGACTGGACTATGCTTCAGGAGTATACTTGGCGACTTTGGATGGCGACTTACAAAACGATCCTTCTGACATTCCTGCGATGTTGAGTAAGTTGAAAGCCGAGCAATTAGATATGGTGATCGGTAACCGTGCGAATCGAAAAGATGGCGCACTATTGCGAAAGCTACCAAGTAGTATTGCCAATGCCATTATTCGTTCTGCTTCAGGTGTCCACCTAAAAGACTATGGCTGTGCCTTGAAAGTATTTACGAAGGAGTTAGCAGATGATTTGGGTATCTATGGTGAGTTGCACCGCTTTGTTACGCTATTAGCGATATTGGAGGGGGCGAAAGTCGACCAAGTAGATGTGAAACATCATGCGCGCCGATTCGGGCAGTCAAAATATGGATTGGGGAGAACCTTCAAAGTGATGAGTGATCTGCTACTGATGCTGTTTTTCAAACGCTATTTGCAGCGCCCCATGCACTTATTTGGTAATGTGGGTTTGTTTAGTTTTGGTATTGGCGTACTCATCAATCTGTACTTTGGCGTACTTAAGCTGTTAGGACAAGATATTTGGGGAAGACCGTTATTGATCTTAGGTTTTCTGCTGGTAATTGCGGGGATTCAGTTTATTTCGCTGGGCTTTATGCTGGAAATACAGATGCGCACCTACTACGAGTCGCAGCAGAAACGTCCATATCGCGTACGGAATGTGATTACGGCTGAATCGAATGTAGTGGAAGCAATATAGTGTCACGCCGCGACTGCCAGTCACGGCATGACTTTATCTGTATGCTCAACAGGGAACTACTCCTCCAAGTCATTCACCGTCAACTGCCGCTGATCCATTTCCAAGGTAGAAACAATGAATGCGCCTACTTTCTCCCCTTGTTTCACGCCTTCATCAATCGCTGGTCGATAATGAATACCCCCATACAGTCGGCTCACTGCTGCCTCTTCCGAAGCATGAAAGAAAGACGTATAGGAACGTACAGGCAATCCATATTCTACTTCTGTCGAATCGTCAAATGAGAAATTATCTCCATAGATAGAGGTCAAAGCAACAGCTGCTGCTCTCGAAATCACGCTATGTCCACTAGTGTATTCAGGAAACGGTGGCGTTTGCAACACAGGAGTCCAGTTTTCGTCAATATGCATATTGATTACTGTCTCGGGGCGAATCAAGTTACTACGATATTTTTCATCCCAACAACTGATAAATCCGTCTGCTAACGCCAAAGAAGTCTTCGCATACGTATATGCTGTCTTCATCAAATCCGCCTCTGACTTCTCTGCTGCTAACTTCGCAATGCCGATCCAGTGACCACCAGGGGTAATCTTCTTCGTCGCAAACATGACATGTCCTTTGTGATGCGATACGTAAGGATTACAATCCCAAAACTCCGCAATCGCCAAACGTTCTTCTGTGTCTGTCTCCAAAGCCTGATACACTTCCATCAACTCCGCATAGAATAAACTTTGCTCATCCATGTTGAAAGGCGTAGGCGGCAACGGTTTAAACTGCTCGGCGGAGTCCAATACAAACGGGCGAATCGACCTCCAATGTGGCTCAATCGCATCCATATAATCAGGAGGTGTTGGCTTCCATCTACCGATCACATCATTGATCGAGTATTTTGGAAATGTACGCGTCTGCTTGTAGTTGTCTTTATCTGCCCATTCTAAGATAGCCGCACTCACAGCATCACCATATTGAATAGATCGCTCATAAACGTCTTTGGGCATATTCAGAGCATCAAACTCGGCGTATACTTCATCTTGAAAAACTTCGATTTTGTCTTCTGAAAAGATAAAGTTCTTTCCCAATGTCAAAAAAGAGTGTGTCGCTGCCAATGGATAGCAATACTCTTGTCCAGCTTCTGGTTGTGGTAGTCCTTGAAAGTCAGTCAACTGCCCTTGCAACGTCTGGTATTCTGGATGGTCGTGCCGTAAAATTTCGTAAGCGGCTATACTAGGATACGCATAGATACGACTAGCCACAGGTGGCGAAAAGATATCATGAACAATCACATCCGTGAGTCGCTTCATCGAGCGGTGCAGATAGTCGGCTTGGTTCGCTTCTGCCTGATAGTTTTCGTTGATCGGTTCTTCGCAACTACTATATAGAAAGCTTAGTAATAAAGTCCAAATCAATGGCTTTAGATAACGCATAAATCAAGGATTCAGTGAAAAATTAAGTGGATATAACTATCTGTATGGGCGAGAGTTTGGCACATTTGGGTCTATGTGAACGTAAAAATACGCTTTTCTGGATGAATGAAAAGTAGGAGTTGACGGAAAACTTACAATATGGTACGCTGCAATAGGTCACGCCACGACTGACAGTCACGGCATGACTTGGCTGTTTTTCTAAACAAACTATTCCTCACTCTGCTGTGCGTCAATCGCCGCAATGCCCACCATATCCACGATTTGACGCACCGTAGAACCTAGCTGCAAAATATGAACCGACTTTTTTAAGCCCAATAAAATAGGTCCCAACATCTCTGTCTCTGCTGCTTCGCTCAATAAATTATAGGCAATATTGGCAGAAGATAAGTTGGGAAAAATCAGGACGTTGGCACGATGTCCATTCAATCTGGAAAACGGATAGAACTCTTTCTGAACTTCTGTATTCAGTGCTGCATGAACCTGCATCTCACCATCTACGATCCAATCTGGATGTCGTTGATGTACGATTTTGGTAGCTTCTCGCATCAATACAGCTGACTCACCTTTAGGCACAGAACCAAAGTTAGAATAAGTAACTAAAGCGATTTTAGGCTCAATATTAAACGTACGTACCGCTTGATCGACTAACTCGGTAATGTCTGCAATATCTTCCGCCGTCAGGTGGTGGTTAATAGTGGTATCTGCCAAAAACAAAGGTCCAGACTTGGTCATCGCAATGTGCATACTCGCCACTTTGTTTATATTTGGTCGAGCACCGATAATTTGCAAAGCAGGACGTACCATATATGGATACTTTTTTGTCAGTCCACCGATCATTGCATCAGCATTTCCCATTTTGACCATCATTGCGCCGTAATAACTACGACTGCCCATCAAGTCAAAAGCTTCCATTGGGTTCACGCCCTTTCGACTCCGCAGATCAAAAAAGGCTTGTGCATACTGCTCTTTCCAGTCGCGCTCCTGATCAGTAACAGGTTGTTTCGGATCTATGATGGATACCTCTGGCAAGTCAATTTCGTATTCTTCCATCAACTGATGGACACGTTTCAAATTACCTATTAGAATAGGTTTTGCAATACCCTCATCCGCCACAATTTGAGCAGCACGTAGCACAGAAATATTTTCTGCATCCACGAATGCCACGCGTTTGACGTCTTGCTTTGCTTTACTTTCAATAATTTTAGACAATGTATTATCTCCTCCCAAACGATTGGAAAGTTCCAAGTCATACCCTTCCCAATCCGTGATGGCATGCTTAGCCACACCCGATTCCATAGCTGCTTTAGCCACAGCCGGCGCAACGGTAGTTATCAATCTTGGATCAACGGGTTTTGGAATAATATAGTCTTTCCCAAATTTTAAGTTGGTGCTATTGTACGCCATATTGACGATCTCTGGCACAGGCTGCTTAGCTAGTTCCGCCAACGCATAAACCGCTGCGATCTTCATTGCTTCATTCACTTGCGACGCTTGCACATCCAATGCACCACGAAAAATGAACGGAAACCCCAGTACATTATTAACTTGATTAGGATAGTCAGATCGACCTGTCGCCATGATACAATCTGGACGGACGGCCGTAGCATCTTCATAACTAATTTCTGGCGTTGGGTTCGCCATCGCAAAAATGATGGGTTCTTCTGCCATACCCTTCACCATTTCTTGACTTAGAATATTTCCTTTAGACAGTCCAATAAAAACATCTGCCCCTTTCAAAATATCTAGCAAAGAAGTATCTGCGGGAACGCTTCCATTTACCATTTCTGGCTTCTTTCCATTTAGATTATCGCGCTCAGGATGAATCAATCCCTTGCTGTCGTACATAAAAATATTTTCTCGACGTGCGCCTAGCGATAGATAGATTTTAGTACAAGAAATGGCAGAAGCACCTGCCCCATTCACGACAATCTTGACGTCTTCCATTTTCTTGTTAACAATCTCCAAAGCATTTAATAAAGCCGCGCCACTGATGATTGCCGTACCATGCTGATCGTCGTGCATTACTGGAATGTTCAACTCTTCTTTCAGCCGCTCTTCGATCTCAAAACAAGCAGGTGCAGAAATATCTTCCAAATTGACACCACCGAAAGTAGGCTCTAATATTTTGACGGTACGGACAAATTCATCGACATCTTTTGTATCCAACTCTAAGTCAAAACAATCAATATCGGCGTAAATTTTAAAAAGCAATCCTTTTCCTTCCATCACAGGTTTGCCAGCTTCTGGCCCAATATCTCCCAGACCCAAAACGGCAGTTCCATTACTGATGACCGCCACCAAGTTCCCTTTGGCAGTATACTTATACACATCTGGCGGGTGCTTGTGAATTTCTAAACAAGGTTCAGCAACGCCAGGCGAGTAGGCAAGCGAGAGATCGCGTTGGTTGGCGTGTTCTTTACTAGGGATAACTTCAATTTTCCCTGGTCTTCCCTTAGCGTGATAATGTAGCGCATCTTCGTGCAGTGTCTTCTTGTCCATATTGTTTTGTCTATTTGGAAAGGTGTATCATCTGGTTGTGTGTCCGCTCAATATACTTGTCTTATCGTAAATAGCGGTAGCAGGTCAAGAGAAAAGTTACTAGTCACAAGCAGTTGAGGTGTTGCCAACCAAGTTTGTTAGGTAACGTGAAATAATAACTTTACCCTGCAAACTTTCGAGGTGCATTTATTATTGAACTCCCCCCAATTGTATGACTACAAATGTAATAAAGGAAGGTTTGAAAAGAACAAAAACGAAGTCCAAAATCGAATGAAGCCCCATAAATTTGAGCGAACTATTCAACACTAGAAAATAGCTTCAACATCGACTGATACGTCATTCAGCTATAAGTTTGCAGTACTACTCAAAAGCATATGTTATGTTATTGGAACAGGAACGGCTCGCAATCTGTAGAGATTTTAAACGAACAATCCATCAGCTCAGCTTCTAATCAAGTACGTGAACGGTATGTTTAGCACTTTAATCTGTTCTGTAGAGCCAAAGCAGGAGTACTTCTTAACCTGCAAGCTCAGGACAAAACATAGTTTGAAATGATCGCCATAGAGGATGTCCTACTCTACCACACTCGATAACACCGCTGCTTCTGCCTCTGCTTTGATGGTCTCAAAACTAGGCAGTTTCTTGTAATGCCACTTATTTAGAATCACCCCTTCCTTCCATAGTACGACGCCAGGATTGGAGCGGACGATTGTTTTTAACAAAATATCATCTGCTTTGTAGAAAGGATAGTTTGCATGGGTTGCCGCACTAAATTCGTCGATGGTTTGTGTTTCGTAAGGTTTAGTGACGGCGAAAACTGTCCAACCAGCTTGTTGTGCAGCTTCCATGACAGGATTCACGACGTCGCGCCATGCCCGTTGATAGTTTTCATCGAAAGTGTAGATACTTTTAGTGACTGGACGCTCCACAACACGCTCCAAACGACGCACCAACGCTGCTTCACCATTTACATCTATTGTATCTGTCACGTAAATCGAATCGCGGCGTATGTAGGTCTCTTGTTGCGTATCTTCGATATAAAATTTGTGTGCGACGATCATCAAACTGTAATTGGGGTCACTTAACAGATCATCGGTTACTTCGTAGCCATCATAATGTTCAATGGCAAAATCGCTGATTTTGGTTGGTTCCATTTCAGGTTCAGAACGCACTTGATCGTACTCCCAGCTATCTTTTGGAAATTCTTCGAATCGCTTCAAGTAGTCGTCCATACTTAACTCGACGACTTCTCCGCTTTCTTTATTGGTCAGTTTGTAGCCAATTACTTTTACCGCTGTGGCTTCTGCCTCAAATGCTTTTTGCGCTGCTACATTAACTCCCTTTTTGAACGGTCTAAAATCTGTGCCAGGTAAGTTCCAGACATAGTTGGTCATGGAGTAAATGAGTAACCCAATTGTTGACAATACCAAAATTCCTCCACGCGCAGTCGGACTAAACAGTTGATGCATTTGACGAAAAGCAAACAAAAAGATAATCGCAGGGATGAGCAAAAATATGTCTTTGAAGAACGAAACTTTGGGTTGTAGTTTTAAAAAATCTCCAAAGCAGCCACAGTCCGTTACCTTCATGTTGGCTTCATTGTAGTCGCCCCACAACGAGAAATTAAAGAAATTAGCAGTGACTGTATCACGAGGAGTGACTAGCTCATTGAGTTCGTATTCACTGACCAGCATTTTCTGCATACTGCCATTTTGATCTTCTAACACTAGAATGTCTTCGCCTGGCACATAACCTGTCAAGTAAGTAAAGCCTGTCAAAAATGTGAAGAACAACACTAGCAGAAAAAATGCCCAACTCGTAAACTTTCGTGCCGCACCAATCAATAGCATGATACCCAACACTATCTCAAACACAACGACACCTACGGAAAGAGCCACAGAAAACTCTGCCAGAGCTGGAAACATCGGTGACAAAAACGAAAACCAAGTCGACTCAAACGTGGACTCAAACTCTGCAAAATATTGCTCCAGCTTATATGCTGTCCCTAATGGATCCATCGCTTTGACGAAACCAGAAAAGACAAACAACGCGCCACAGAAATTCTGTAGGTACGAAATGAGTACGCTATAATCTTGTCGTCGGTTGTAGGTTTTGCGCTGGTTCAAAAAAGCTACAAGTGCGGTCAATACCACTGCTGCAATCGCTACTCCTATAGTGAGTTTGGTCAATGTCATGAATGAACTGGATTTTGATTTACCAAAACACTGCAAAGATAACTTTTATAAATGGGAAGGATTGTCTAGAAATTGTGAATGGAAAGTCAATATTGAAAATCAGCGTCCTGAGGAGGCAATCAGTCGATCATTTATTAAAAAGTAGAAGTAGATGCCACCCGCTACAAATGACAAATAGTCGAATGGATCACTGTAAAAGCGATTCGATAAAAAAGGGAAAAGCTGTTCTGAAATGATGGCTAAAACAATAGTAGTGACAATGGTTTCCGCTGCGCCTAGTTGATGCTGGTTAGCTTTCCATAAGTATTTTCGCTCCCACAGTATAGCACTCAACCCTAAGACAGCGCACGCAAATGGGTCAAAATAACTATCGACATAGGGCAACGGTACACCTATGACATATTGTAGCAACTGATGCCCGACAAACAAGATCAAAATGATCCAAAAAGGTATGGGTAAATTATTCAGCAAGTAAGAACGCGACTGTTAAACCTAAAAAAAAGAAAAGGTGATCAAGCAATCAAGTAACGTGAAATAATTAAATTGATCCCGAAAATGTAAACCTGCCCGACGGTCAGGTTTACCTAACTGTATAGGTAGGCGGGTTTATTATTGAACTCAAACCAAGAAGATCAATCCAAGGACACGTACACTAACTTTTCCAATCCTGATCGTCCAATGATCCGCCTCCTGTATTTCCGAAAACAAATTAAACTTTCGGTAGATTTTTATTAGCCCATCGGTGAAGGTAAGCGCAAAATGAACAGAACTTCCTTTTCTTCGACTAAACCTAGAGGAAACTCTATAGATAAAAAACAGTCAACTCGCAAACACCATCGCAATGAACAACCCTAGTAATAGGATAGGCGACAATGCAATCATAATAAGAATACCTACCACACGCACCGATACCTTGCCGACCATCACTGTCCAATGGTCTTCTTCTTTAATCTCCGAAAATACATTAAAGCGTTGATACCATTGTGTCAGCTTGTCCATAAAGGAGGATTTAGAAGCTTCGTCCACTTGCTGTTCGTTCGGGTCAGGGAGGTGATGTTCTTCCATTGTACTATGTGTTTTTTGTAGAATGATCTACAACTGATGAGGTTCGTTCTCACGCCAGATATGTACTATTCTTATCGTTAGCTTCTACTAGTTTTTAGATAAG
>CAYLPW010000028.1:0-31114 GCA_964385665.1 uncultured Saprospiraceae bacterium | reverse complement strand
TATTCACTTAGGTGAATTGTGTAATTTAACTCGTATAGGTGAAGAGTGGCTATGGTATAGTCGCTCTTCCTTTTGTTTAGGACTTACCAGAAATACAGCTGCTGCTATTCGTTATAGAAGGAACACACAACTCTTAGAATAATTTACAGGGAGAAGGCTGTCCAATGAACTTTGGACAGCCTTCTTTGTGTATAGAAACAAGTAAAGATTTCGATCAAAATAACCGATAGAAATTACTTACTTTACCTATTTTTCAGCACCAACCAAATAAATAAGATGATCAATCACCTAGACCAGCTCAATGACAAACGCCAGCAAGCCCTACAAGGCGGTGGCGAAGCACGCATCGAAAAGCAACACGAAAAAGGTAAACTCACCGCTCGTGAACGCCTACACTTTCTACTCGATGAAGGCTCATTTGAAGAGATCGGCATGCTCGTGACGCATCGTAGTACAGATTTTGGATTGGACAAACAGAAATACTACGGTGATGGTGTGGTGACAGGCTATGGTACTATTTATGGTCGATTGGTCTATGTTTTTTCACAAGACTTTACCGTATTCGGGGGTTCTTTGTCTGAAACACATGCGGAGAAAATTTGCAAGGTGATGGACTTAGCCATGAAAGTAGGTGCGCCGCTGATTGGACTGAATGATTCTGGTGGGGCGCGGATTCAAGAAGGGGTGGTTTCCTTGGGTGGCTACGCGGATATTTTTCATCGAAATGTGATGGCTTCTGGTGTCATTCCGCAGTTGTCTGCCATCATGGGACCTTGTGCTGGTGGTGCAGTCTATTCACCTGCCATGACCGACTTGATTTTCATGGTGGAAGAAACCTCTTACATGTTTGTCACCGGACCGAACGTCGTCAAAACAGTGACCAACGAAGAAGTCACCGCCGAAGAACTAGGAGGCGCGAAAACACACGCTAGCAAGTCAGGTGTCACGCACTTTACTGCTGCCAATGACATTGACTGTATCGAACAACTGAAAAAAGTCTTTAGCTACCTTCCTCAAAACTGCGAGGAAGTTCCTCAACAACTGTCGTATGAAATAGGGGAGGAGTGGCGCGAAGAGTTAGCCGACATCATTCCTGAAAACGCCAATCAGCCCTACGACATGCGCGAGATCATCGCTGGCATCACGGATGGTGATTCTTTCATGGAAGTACACAAAGAGTATGCGGATAACATTGTTGTTGGGTTCGCACGATTAGCTGGGCGCAGCATCGGTATTGTTGCCAATCAGCCCATTTCGCTGGCAGGTGTTTTAGATGTGGATTCGTCCAAAAAAGGTGCGCGTTTTACTCGTTTTTGCGATTGTTTTAATATTCCACTGCTCGTCTTAGTGGACGTTCCAGGCTTCCTACCTGGCACTGACCAAGAATGGAATGCGATCATCACTAACGGCGCAAAACTGCTCTACGCATTGAGCGAAGCGACAGTTCCAAAAGTGACACTAATTACTCGAAAAGCCTACGGCGGCGCATATGATGTCATGAACTCCAAACACATTGGTGCAGACATGAATTTTGCTTTCCCAAAAGCCGAAATCGCGGTCATGGGGGCGAAAGGAGCAAGCGAGATCATCTTCCGTAGAGAAATACAAGCGGCCGATGATCCACAAGCCAAGCTCGCCGAAAAAGAAGCCGAATACGCAGCAACCTTCGCTAATCCTTATCGGGCAGCGCAGCGTGGCTTTATTGATGAAGTGATCGAACCGCGAGCAGCACGTCGGAAGTTGATTAAAGCCTTTGCGATGTTGGAGAATAAAGTGCTGGAATTACCGAAGAAAAAGCATGGGAATATTCCGTTGTAGAAAAACGTAGTGAAGTAAACTACCTACTCTTTAATACACACGCCATGCAACAACAAAAAACAGAAAGTAAAGGAGATTGGTTGTTCTTCGCAGGTTTTCTGGTACTTTGCTATTTCCCCATCTTCCATCAACTCGGTACACCCCCTATTAAAGGCTGGGACGAAGGACTATTCGGGATGCGCGCACTCTATCTAGCTGAGACTGGTGAAGTGTTGCCTGCTTTTAGTGAATTTCCTGGATATGTTACGCATCTCAATATCAAACCACCACTATTTAGTTGGATACAAGCGCAGTCGTTGCATCTATTAGAAGACGTAGATGTAGAGTTGGCATTGCGTCTGCCAATTGCTTTGTGTGTACTTGGAACGGTACTGATCTTGCTGCTGTACTCCAAACGGGTGAGTGGACGATTTTGGTGGGGCATGATAGCTAGTCTAGTACTCATCACTAGCGAAGGCTATATCCGCGTACATGTAGCCCGTACAGCAGATCACGATGCGGCTTTAGCTTTTTTGATGTTGGGTCAGTTAATCGTGTTTTTAAAGTATTTATCTAGTGAAGCAGATCGACAACGATATGTGTATTTAGGGGCGTTAGTGATTTTGTTGCTAATGGCATTTTGGACGAAAAATGTGATCGGTTTTTTATTTCTTCCAGGTTTTTTGGTTTATGCTATTTTTCAAAAGCAGCTACTACCTATTCTAAAACGCCCATCTACTTATGTAGCGATAGTTGCAGGGATGATGGGTATTGGTTTGTACTATCTTTTAATGAATGAGTGGGTGCCACAACAAGCTGAAATCATCCAAAAAGACACATTCAATCGCTTCAGCAATTTCATTGGTGCGCACGATCATCCATTCGATTACTACTTTAAACGGTATTATGATTCTTCTTTTCGCACTTGGATCTATTTTATTCCATTGGGTGCGATCGTTGCGTTTAGTAAAAAACTGAAACAGTTTGATCGTATTTCTCAACTAGCAGTGTGTTGTGCTGTACCGTATTTGTTGGTCATTAGTAGTTCGGTCACCAAACTGCCTTGGTACGATGCAGCGATGTACCCATTACTTTCCATTGTTGTAGCTACGGGATTGTACCAATTAGGACAAGCGTTGTGGCAGTGGACTTCTAACTCGTCTTTCCTGCCTAACAGTACTATTGTTATCTACGCTGGTCTCTTCTTGTTTCTAGTACCTTACACACGTATCGTGACGCAATTTGCTGATTTTCAACTAACAGGTGGCGATGAAATCTATGCGTATCTAATGAAGCGATTGGATCGAAAAGGCATCGATGACTACTATTTACTGTCGAGTGGTGTACATCCGCAACCAGCTTTCTACACGAGTTATTTCAATTGGCGAAAAGAAGGTACTATAAAATACACCTTCAAAGTAGAAGAGCGACAGCCTGGTGATCTAGTGATGTACTGCCAGGGTCACATTAAAGCGCGTATTGATACCACTTTTACGTATACACCATTGGAAAATTATAAAGAGCAGTGCTATTTACTGCGATTGGATGGCATGCTATCAAAAGGAGAAGCGGTAGCAGGGGCGGAGGAGTAAAATAAAAATGGCTTAAACGAAAACAAAGCCGTTTAAGCCATAACCCACTATACGAATGAAGTATTTACTTACTTACTATCTTCCTCTCAGCAAACTACCCACTAACTTCATACCCATACCGGCCAGCTCATTTTTAATGTCGCCATCGTTGTTTGTATCCAAAAAGCGACTGATTAAATTGATCGAGGGATTCTGATCGTTGCGCTCCTGCTCCTCATAAGTATCACGCACTAGTCGCTGCATCTGCTCTGGTTGTTGTACTTGTTTTTGTTGCTTCATTTTTCCCAAAGCAGAGAGTACGACAGGTGCTAGGGTAATCAGCAAACGCGCTGTTTTATTTTTATCCATGCCACTCATCCTCGAAAGCATATCTACAGAACCCGTTGTTTTGTTCCCCAATAGGTGCATCAAAATGCCTAATCCATCAACAGAGCGGTTATTCTGAACTTGTTGATCGCCACTCAGAAAGCCCATTAGGTTGTCTAGTAGTCCACCACCGTCATGGTCACGCTCTACTGCATTGTATAACGATTGTGCGCCACCAGGCTGTTGTACATTTTTGGCTAAAGCACTAATAAGTGTATTCAGAGCCCCCATCGTAGCCACTTCTGTTTTCTGTCGATCACGCGTACCCAATTGGTTGCCGATTTGATCTATTACTTGCCCACTGAGCTGGTTCTTAATAAGGTCGAATAATTGATTTGTCATATTGTTAGGTATTAGAATTTCAAAGAGAAGAAAAGCATCTTCCACTAGTAGTAAGGTAAGAAGATAGAGAATGTTTGACCAATATAAAAAAAGTCATCTTTGGGCGTACCAAAGATGACGGTAAAGGTAATTCTAAGTTGATCGGTAATGAATGAGACAAGCTTCATCTCAAAGAGTAAAAACCCTTCAAGATTAAACGCTTGGTTATTTGATGACTGAGATTTTTTGTGCCTGTACTTTATCATTAATATTTATTAACAGAATGTACATGCCATTTTTTAGTTCTGCTCCCTCCAGATATACATTGTGTCGCCCAGCTGAATGCTGCTGAGAAGCTACTAGTGTCTTAATGCGACGACCAGTCATATCCATCAATTCAATACGAACTTGGCTAGCTATTGCCAAATCTAGCTGAATCTGTGTTTGTGTCTGAAATGGATTCGGAAAAACGGCGATAGTAGTTGATGCTGTCATCGGTACAATTGTCGTCTCTTCTGTTCGCTCTTCCACGCGTTGCGCGTTATTACATGCTCCTATACGCGCTACAAAGGTAGAGTTACCAGAAACATTGGTACTAAATCCAGGATTCAGCTGCACAAAACTACCCGCTTGAAACACCATTTGCTGGTTGCCAGATGTATTGACTGATCCAGAAGACTGAATACTGTTGATGGCACAATACTGATCGACTGGAACTGGATTACCATTTAAGTTGAGCGCACTTGGTGCGCCACCGCCACCACCACAGGCAGCTGAGCTAGCTAGAATTTCTCGGCGTGGTGAGCCATTGCCAGTTCCACCCATCACGATTTCCATGCGCGCTCGTTGATCTGCGGTGAATATATTCATACAAAGATCATCAGAATAGTCCATATAGTTTTCAATTTGATCAAGACCTGGACTATTGGGACAAGAGTCTTTTCCACTTGGGCAGCCTCTAGTCGAACCGTTGGCGACTGGTGTGTCTGCACAAAAATCGTCTTGCGTGCAGTCTCCATCTCCCCATATATGGCGCAACCCTAGCCAGTGACCTATTTCGTGACTAAGCGTTCTCCCTCTGTCGTAGACGCTAGAAGCTGGGTTGGGTACATCTGTACTACCCACTGAAATGGAGCTAACCACTACACCATCTGTATTCGCACCGCCGTTGCCTGTACCAATGCCTGGCAAGCCCGGAGCTTCTGGAAATTGTGCAAATCCTAGCAAGCACTCCATTTCTAATATCCAGATATTCAAGTACTGTTCAGGATCCCAAATGCTTTCTGGCTTGACTGTATTATTGATATAGTCTGTGCTGAAGAAAAAGCATAAAAAGCCTGGATCATCGTACGGTGGAGCTGTCCATCCAGCACTCACTCGGTTGATTCGATTGATGCCTGGCTCTGCAAGCATCATTCCATTTTCGTCGACGGTCGCCGCACAAAATTCAATACGGGTATCAACGCCATTGCCATCTCCAGAAGAACCCAATACTTTTCTGAAATCATTGTTGATCTGCTCTATCTGAGCATCTAGCACTTGCTTAGATAGATTTGCTCCCGATCCTACTGCGTCATTATCATGAATGACATGCATGACAACTGGAATACGATACACTGTATTGCTTTCACTTAAATCCTCACCTTGTCGATTGATATACTCTTCAAAAGCTTGTAGGTAAAGCTCATAGTTGTCACCTAGTCGAGATAACTCATAAGGAACAGTTCCACATTTTTCGACATCCTGTGCCGTTAGACTAAAGCTAAGGAAGAAGGATAGTACTCCAAAAAATAAGAATCGGTAATGCTTTTTTTGTTGGTAAATAATGTTCATCATAATTGTTAGTGTTGAAAGACGTGATTAAAATCTACAAAAACAGGAAATATAATGCATGCCAATAAACAAATTGGCGTAGTCACTGAGGTGATTGTTTTTCATAAGAGGTTGAAATAAAATCGAACAGGCACATCCATTATCATCCTTTTAGAATAAGGGAATTGATAATAAATAAAGCACCTGATTTCTTGAGCATTATCGCAAATGCCTAGAAGGCAAAAACAAGGAACATCACCTGTGTTATATGAGTGATGAACAAGCTGCCCGACTATTGTGAATTTTTATAACACAAGTAGGCGGACGCATTAGCCATTCGGGAGAAAATCAAAAATGAGTAGGGTGTATATTGCCACTTTCCCAAAGCTAATCCAAGATTGGACGAACTCAGGAATGGAGCTATCGGGTGTGTGATCGGATGGAATGTAAAGCTACATTGATTTTTAAAAAATCAAAGAAAACATATGTAATAATTACCTATTTGATAGGTCTGTCAGCAACGCCTAATCATTAAATCTACCGTGAAAGTTTTCTGGATACATTTAATTATCTCACGTTGCTAAGGTCAAAAAGTGTTCGTATGAAAATAGAAAGTCATGCTATTGTAGCATACGCTTGAACAAAATTTGCTGGATTTTTAACTGGTAAAAGATGACAGAGTGGTGAGCACTATTACTGATAATTCCTCGCTGACTTTCGCTGACAGAGTTAGCAGTTCACTTAACGACACGTGAAGATTGTTCTCTAGTCTTCGTATACTTCAAAAACTTATAATACGCACTCATCACTGCTACTACCAAGCCCACATAGCCATCCAAGAAGCCACCTTTGAACAGATAGCGTTGCCAAAAATGCCAAATCGGACCGACTATAATTTTTAGAATACCGACTTTTTTCCCTTTTGCTGCCGCTTCCGCTGCCATGATATCTGTATAGCGATTCATGCGGGCTAGGTGGTCAGCAATATCAGTATAGGAATAATGTAGTAAATCGCCCTCCAAATGGGCAATAGTTGCTCCTTTTTGGGTAATTATATGTTCGTGTAGCTGACCACCACCCCAACGCGCTTTGCGTCGGTCAAACAAACGAATCTTGCGATCAGGATACCAGCCGCCGTGTCGAATGGGTTTGCCTCCATAATGATTAAGTCGATTGAACGTATAGGTGTCTGCTTGCCAGTTATCCTTTATCTGCTGAATGGAAGCAATCAACTCCTTACTCAATATCTCGTCTGCATCCAAGGAAAGAATATGCTCAAATTGAGCAGCGTCTACTGCCACATTTTTTTGTTTGACATAGCCCTCAAATGGATGCTCAATGACCGTCGCGCCCATGACTTGTGCTAGTGCTTGCGTTTCGTCTGTTGACCCTGAATCGACGACGATGATTTCATCAGCAACCTGTCTGGCTGCTTCTAAGCAAGCTTCGATGTTGTTGGCTTCGTTTTTTGTGATGATGGTGACGCTAATAAGTATGTGCATGTGTATAGAAACAATCCGCTATGCAGCTAGTTGAATACTGTGTAAGGGAAGAGGTTGTTCATTAGGATAGGTCGTAAAGACTTTGACTAAGTCACCTAAGTATAGTCTAGCAACTTGCTCAATCTGCTCAATAGGTACTTGAAAGAGATGGTAATCTTTAGAGTTTATATCTTTTACTTTCGCTAAAGATGATTCGAGGTCAATAGAAACAAGTGTACCGAGGAAAAAGTGATTGCCGTCCATTTCAGCCGTGGAAGAAACTGGATGTCTAGCATCAATTTTGTTCAATATTTTTTCTAACTGCATTTTCTCAGATTGGGGCGGTAGACTGGATAGTCCTAACTGAGTGAATTGTCGGGCTTCGTCTATTCTACCATATTCTAATGCTAAGTGAGCTGTAGATCTTAAATAAACGTATTTCCAAAAGCTATCTTGTCGATCAATCTGACCTCTTAAAGCAGCCTCTTTACTAATCATATAAGCTTTTTGAAGATAATTTTCATACACAGCAGTTTGTCCTTTTGCCTGAGCAATTTTTCCGAAATCATAATATTCCATCGCCGTATCATGTAGAATAGCAGCAGTTGTCATAAGCTAATCTCTATTTTTATTTTGGGAGAACTAAATTCAAGAACGATAACTGTAGAAGGAACTTCACCTAATCCTTTTTGCACTTGTATTACTTTCTGGCGAAGCCTTCTATCTATATTATTAGAAGAATTATCAGAAAGAATACCAGATCCTTCTAAATACCATAACTGGATAGCTCTTTTGATGGTTGTGTAAGGCAACGTCAGAAATGATATAATCTGCTGCTCCAATATTTCTAGTAACGTTCTTGAATCGCATAATGTCATCCACCAGTAGGAGCGCAAGACCACAAGCTGCATATTCCGTAGCTTCCTTCAAATCTTTCCAACTTCCTAAAATATCATCACTGAGATTGTCTGACCAAGTGATTTGATAGGTATCGTTTACAGAACCTTCTATCGTTATTATAGTCTTGTTGGAATGATGATTGAGACTTAGACACACGGCAATAGCTTCCGCCAAAAAATTACCTAAAGCGACGGAAAGCCCTGGAATCTTTTGTTGAGATAGCAATCCTAAATGTAGTTGTTTCATTTACTCAAATGTAACAGGAATTTTGGAGTTATTTTACTATTCTACCGAATACTCCCACGCGCTCGCCGATTCTGAAACCGCTCTTCGCCTTGCTGAAACTGATAACTCAATTCAATGCCAAAGCGGCGCACATTCCACGCCTGATTGTTCTCTTGTGTAAAAGTAGTTTGCCTAACCGTGCTGCGATACCAACGCGAATCGAAAGCGTTACGAACATTCAAGGTAAGCGTCAACTTATCCTTCCATAGTTGCTTTGACAGCCCAAAGTCGGCAAACAGAATCGGCTTTCGTTTGGTAAAAGCATCTTCATAAGCAGCTTGATAGTTGCCTCTAGCTTGCAGCGTCAAGTTCTTCCAAAAGCGATAATTCATAGTCAATCGGCTACTCCAAGTCGCAGCACGAAAGTCGAAGTTTTGGTCTTGAAATTGCCCAGTCTGATCGAAGAGAAAGCCATTCCATTCACCATTGAAGCTGAGCGCGTCAGTAGGACGGAAGTTGATGAGCAACTCTGCGCCGTAGTTTTCTTCCATTTCTAAGTTGATCGGCGAATTGAGTACAACTCCATCTTCACGTTGGCGGTAGTAAAATCCAAAATAGTCTAAGGTGCGCGAGTAGTAGAGAGCTGGATTGATCGTCCACTTTTCTGAAGTTTGAACAGCATTGAGTTCCACACGATCGGTGTAAGCAGGATCTAAATCTGGATTGCCTTGAAAAATTTGGTTGGGGTCGCTGAGTCCCGCGAACGGGTTGAGTTGCCAAAATTGAGGTCGACGAATGCGACGACTGTAGCTGATTTGGGCAGATGTTCCTTCTTGAACTTGATAGCTCACATTCGCGGTAGGGAAGAAGCGGGTGTAGGTTTTCTCTACATCGCCAGGTTGGTCGAGTAAGTCGATGCCGATGAAGGTGTATTCACTTCTCAAACCCAGAAGATAGCTTACTTTATCTAATCGCTGCCCATATTGCACATACGCACCGCCGATGCGCTCGAAGTAGTTCAGTTCATTGTCAAAATTTTGATAGATCTGCCACACCTCATCAGGGCGATGTTCTGCTAAAAAGTCACTTTTAATCACACGTGTTTCTGCTCGAATACCTGACTCGAAAGTTCCATTTTTGCCAATAGGAAAGACGTAATCTGCTTGTAATAAATAGTCTCGGCTGCTTTCAATCGTGTGGGTACGTAAACGAAGCCGTTCTTCCTCAGTCGGGAAATTTTCTTGAATGCGGATGTCTTCCATTTCGTCATTGACCCAAAAGTCATGTTGAAGAGTGATGTTCAGTTTTTTATTTTCCTCAGTTATAAATTTCTTTGCAAAAGAAATATCAATTTGATTATATGATTCAGGCTCACGATAGTTGAACGTCTGCTGCCAATCTTGTACCACTTCTTGTTGGGCATCTAGAAACACAAAATCAGTCTGTTCGGTATCCGTATTGATGACACTATAATTAGAATAGGAAGCAGTCAAGGTGTGCAAGTCATCTATGAAATAGTCAAAGCCAACAAAACCAAACGCCGCTTTATCATTTCGATCCTGCTCGGTATCGCTGCTAAAAGAGGAAGCGATATTCTCTTCGAAGTTTTGGCGTTCGCTATCTCTTCGTCCGATAAAATTAGCGTAACGTGCGCCTACATTACCAAAAAAGTTAATCTTTTCTCGACGCAAATTAAAACTAAAAGTCGGTCGAAAGTCGGCTGGGACACCTGCTGAAATAGTGGCACTGCCATTAAATCCTCGTCGTTTATCTGCTTTCAATACAATATTGATGATGCCAGCATTTCCTGCGGATTCGTAGCGTGCTGACGGATTGGTAATCACTTCCACTTTCTCGATGCTTGAAGCAGGAATACTTGACAAAGCATTGTTGCGGGCTAGGGCAGAAGGTTTGCCGTTGATCAGAATTGTCACACCAGAATTGCCGCGTAAGCTGACTGTTCCACTAGGCTCGACGGTCACAGACGGAACGTTATCTAGTATTTCAGTTGCTGTTCCTCCACGAGATAGCAAATCTTTTCCAACATTAAATACCTTTTTGTCGAGTTGCAATTGCATTTGACTTTGTGCTGCGGTGACTTCGACACCTTCTAGCAACACCTCATCACTTTTTAATACAATCTGCTGTAAATCAATGTTTTGAGTCAGTTCAATCTGTCGGTTTAGATTCGCGTAGCCAATAAAATTGATAGCTAGTTGATAGTCACCTTCGGCTAATTCGAGCGAAAATAAACCAGCGGCATTGGATATCGTACCATCTACCAGATTGCTGTCTGCGTCGAAGGCGGAGACGGTGGCGTATTCGAGTGGTTGTTGATTAGCATCCACGATTTGCCCTTTTAATCGGTATTGAGCGAGCATAGGAGTGGCTGCGAGTGTTCCAGCAATGGCTAGAATACTCCAAAGAAGTATCTTTTTCATATTGGGTGAAATAGGCTAAAAGCGATTAGCTATTGGCTTTTAGCTAGGTGATTGTAATTGATGAGCATCCGTTTTCATATAACGCATACATACGTTTATTAAGAACAGAAAAACTAGGCGGTCGTGGGAAACGACCACCTAGCAAGGGTTTACTGTGTGTCTAAAAAGTCAGCGATTTGAGCATGTCCAGCTTGTCGGGCGATAGTCGTCGCGGTTAGTCCAGAAGAAGTTTTGGCATTTTTAGTTGCACCATAGTGTATAAATAGTAATTGCACCATATCTAGTTGACCGCGTACAGCAGCTTCCATCAGAGGTGTCCAATTCTTCTCTTGTTTGGATTGGTAGGTACGTTGCATCGGTGCATTCACATCTGCTCCGTTGTCGAGCAAGTATTTAGCGATGTCTTCTGCTTCTTCATCAATGGCTTCAAACAGTGCCGACCAGCCGTTTTGTACACTATATAAAAACTGCTCGTTGTCGATGTAGTAGTTTTCGTTATGTATACCTATTGATGAAGCATTCACATTAGCCCCTTGTCGAATTAAATATCGAGTAATAGAAATATCTCGTTCATCTATCGCTTCCATCAAAGGTGTCCAGCCATTTTTGGTAGCTAAGTTGACATTTGCGCCTGCTTCTGTTAGCAGTCGAACCATGTTTAAGTTACTTTCATCTGCTGCTTCTATCAAGCCAGTCCAACCATCTTTGGTGGCTGCATTGACATCTCCTTTTTTACGAATGTAGTTACGTACGACCTGCATATTGCCATCCTCTACTGCTTCTATAAAAAAGTGAAAATCATAGTTGCGCTTTAGTTCCTCTTCTTGAGAAGGGTTATTTTCTACCTGCTGTTCCAACAGTAAATCAAAGGTCTCTTCATCGCCTTCTTGTATAGCTATTTCTAGCGCATTATGATCGACAACGACTACTTCTGCTCCTTTGTCTAGCAGATACTGTACTATGTCTGTGTTGCCTTCTCCCACTGCATAAATCAAAGCAGAATGATTGCCATTATCTAAGGGATTGATCTCAGCACGCATAGCGACCAAATACTGAACAATATCTAAATGCCCTTCTTCTGCTGCAAACATTAGTGGCGTACGCCCTTGCTCATCTGTTAGATTGACATCTATTCCTTGTTCAATCAAAAATCGAATGATATGTGGTTTTCCTTCTTCCGCAGCGGCGTGTAGTGCATTAGAAGAAGTGATATCCGCCCCATTTTCTAGTAGCAATTCTACGACACCTGCATTTCCTTCCGAGGCTGCCATGTATAGTGGGGAGTGTCCCCATTTTCCTTTGTTATTGACGTCAGCACCTGCTTCTATCAAGACCAAAGCGGTTTCGTATGACCCTTCATCTGCTGCTTCTGTCAAGGCAGTCCAACCGTGCCGATTGATGTAGTCGACAGTCGCGCCTTTCTGAATGAGTAAGTAAGCGATGGTCGGGTGATTTTCGCTGGCTGCCATGATCAAAGGCGTGAAGCCATCTTTATCCTCCTGATCCAGGTCGATTTCCTTTTCCAGAAAGTATTCTACGAAGTCAGTTTCTCCTTCCTTGATGGCTCGCATCAGTAACTCAAAGTCTGACTTGTCGCTTTCTGCCATTTTCTCTTCAGCGTCTTCATTAAAGTCAAAGTGAAAACCAACTGACTCTAAATGCTCATTGGTGATGAGTTGCGCGATTTCGTTATGTTCTAGTTGAGCTGCTAATAATAATGGCGTAAAGCCTTCTTTGTCAGCTTGTTGAATATTAATTTTTTCTTGTAGTAGTTGCTTGACTTTTTCATAATCGTTGTCGCGGATAGCCTGCATCAGTTCATCGAATGCTTCATCGTTGTTAGATAATGTAGTAGCAGTGGTGGCTGATGTTTCATTTTCAGTGTCGACTAAATCGTCGGATTGAGTAGTCGAAATAGGTGAATTCATCGCCAGTGAGATACCGACCAAAAGAGGCAGCACAAAAGCGTATTTCCAGTAACTATATGGATTGGATTGTTTGGCATTCATCTTTAAAATTCGTTGTTTAATGAGTGATTGATTGTAATTTGTAGTCACACTCAAAGGGTGTGTATTGGCAGCTATTTTGACCAGATTGAGTTGATAGTCTTTCTTGACAGTTTGCTCGGCACTTTGCGTCAGGAGATAGTCGGTTTGATACTCAATATTTTTCTCAATTTCACGGCGGAGTAGCCAAATGAATGGATTGAACCAAAGGAAAGCAACTGCTATTTCTGCTGCTAATAAATCCCAACTATGTCGTTGTGCAACATGTATCTTTTCGTGTGCTACGATCTGTTCATACGTATCAAAATCATAGCTATCGGGATGAATGAAAATGTAGTGGAAAAAGGAACAGGGTTCGCTTTTTTCTTCTAAGTTGATGAGGATGCTGCCGTCAGCTTCGATGACGTCTTCGGCGCGGCGTACTTTTATTAAAATGCTGATGATTTGAGCAACTAGGTTACCTATTAAAATAAGAACGCCAAAAGCATAAATACCAATCAAAATACCTTGCCAAGACCAGGAGTTAGTGACTGTTACTCTATTCGATTCTTCTAAAAATGGTAGCGGAGGCGGTGTTGGTGCAGGAGGTGGCGGAATGATCGCAGTTGATTCTTCCCTGCTATCATCGTCTATCTCATTTTGTTGAGGATTGTGGGTCACAACAGTCGTTTTGACTTCCCAATCTTCAGTAGAAATACTCACAGTTTTGGTAGATTTCTTTTCTGCCCAATTTGTCAAATAGCCTTGATAGTCAATGAGTTTTGGCAAAGAAAAAAATGGCAAAGCAACGGCTAGTCCTAAACAAGTCAATAAATAAATTCGGTTGAGTGAAAAAAAGCTTTCCCGCTCTAGCAAAGCTTTGTAAAACGCCAAAAAAATAGCGATTACCAGAGAAGCTTTTAATAAGAAAAGTAACATAACAATCGAGTTTACGTGTCAAAAAATTGAAAGTGAGTCTATAAGCGAGTTTGCGAGCGATCTCACATCTTACTTCTGAGACTGAATCAAGCGAATGAGTTCTTCACGTTCTGCTTCGGTCAGTTTTTCGGACTTCGCAAAGTGCGCCAGCATTCTAGGTAGCGAGTTGCCAAAGTACTTCTCTTTGATCTCCTCTAAATCCTGATCTCGATAATCTGAAAGGGCAACTTGTGGATGATAGCGATAGGTATTACCAATGCGCTCTGATTTCACATAACCTTTCTTTTCTAAGAATTTGACCAGTGTCGCCACGGTATTATAGTGTGGCTTTTTACCTTTTCGATTGAGTGGCATCGCCTCTACAATGTCCTTAATAAAGGCAGACTCTTGCTCCCAAATGATTTGCATAATCTGATCTTCGCGCTCGGTTAGTTTTTCCATTTTTTATCTTAAATTGATTTCCATTTAATTATTTCATGTTCCTTTCTGATACAAAACTACGAGTCTTTTCGGAGAACTCCTATTTTTTTAGGAATTAATACTAAAATTTTAGGAGTTGTTCTATTTGACTGCTTTTGAGCAACCTATCCAGTAGATGATCAATTTCATCGAAACTACTCGACTTTTTGTTCAAAAGCGACTATCTTTGAAAATACACAAATCAATATGTATGTCATCTACATCCACAGACTATCAATTGGCGAGACAGCGCGTGAAAGAAAAGCAGAAGTTCAAGAAGTCATTAGCGACGTATATCATCATGAGTATCTTCTTTGTGGTACTCAATTTGGTAACTAGTCCTGGTAGCCTCTGGGCGATCTATCCTATTTTAGGTTGGGGAATTGGCATCGCGAGTCACTACTACAAAGCGTATGTTGCACCTAGGCAGGAAGACCGAGAAATGGAGACTGAACTGCGCAAGCTACAAAAACGCAAGCGTCGCTTGTCCGCAGAAGGAAGCCGAGAAGAGGACTATCTGGATTTGGAAGAATTGCCACCATTAAAAGAAAAATTACCACAAAAAGATTCCAAATGGAACGACGGCGACCTCGTATAGCAGGAGTCGACTACGGCTCAAAACTAGCAGGTACGACCGTTATCGCCTATCTCGATGATGACCACATCCAATTTCTACAAAGCGAGAAAAAGAAGGATGCAGATGCTTTTTTACTTCTTCAAGTAGATGCATTACAACTCGAATATGTTTTCTTAGATGCGCCTTTGTCTCTACCAGGCGTGTATCGAGATTTATCGGGTTGCGATGACTACTTCTATCGAAAAGGCGATAAAGAACTAAAAGCGATGTCGCCTATGTTTTTGGGTGGATTGACAGCGCGCGCCATGCGTTTGGCAGCACAACTGAAACAACAAAATATCACCGTTACCGAAACGTATCCAGGCTACTGGGCAAAGCAATTTCAACTTGCCGATTATCACTACAAAAAGCAAAAAGTACATCTTGCCGATTGCTGTGCGTTTGCCAAAACACAATTGAATCTTCCTTTTGCTGTTGCTGCTATTGAGAATTGGCATCAGCTAGACGCCTTGCTAGCGTTTTATGTAGGATGGCGATATCTGAACGAAAAGAGTACGTTGATCGGTGATGCAACGGAAGGAGGGATTCTGGTTTGACATCCACTCTCAGTATAGGGCGCTATTCTTGTAGTTGCAATAGACACGTCAACAATAGCTGCGCTGTATAGCTGAGATTGACCTTTTTATTTTAAGCGTAGACCAGCCTGAAATTATCGTTAATTAAATATTTTTTTGAAAAAGCCTTCTTCCTCTTCTCCCTCCTCGTTTTTCTTCTCCTTTTTCGAATCGTCTCCAAAACCTGATTTCCAATCGACTGTATTGTCAATCATCCCTTGAAAACGATCAATATAAGCATTAATTAAAAAGTTGATAATGGCACTCCAAACACCCGTTTTTAGGTTTTCGACTGTTCCAGAAAGTGGAACACGGGTAGCAGTTAGTTCGCCCACTTTCTTTTTATCTTCTAATAATTCCTGACCACCTTCAGCAACCAATTCTTTAATAGCTTCCCCGAATGAACGGTCTTCTTCTTTCCAGTTAAAAATAGTCACATCATGCAGGAGCGGTTTGATATATCCATCTAAAGTTTGATCGCGTGCTTTCATCTCTGTGTATAGATCTAGCGTTCCTTTCTCGACCGTGATACCGACCATGGCATCAGCAACAGGATTTAGCTTAGTTAAGTCGATTTTTTCCGCTCGTGCATCATAGTCAAAATCAGGAAACGTTTTTAACAGATTAGCTTGCGCATCAAATGCAATTGTGCCACCTAAAGATGAGGTACCTCGAAGTCGGATATCAGAGGGTAAAATGCCATCAGCAGCTTCTACATTTCGGATATTGGTGATGGAGAGGTCAAGATCGTTAAGTGAGGCATTAAGTTGACTTTTGGGTTCTACGTTGATTAAATTAATATCGCCATTGAAGACAGCAAAACGATTAATATTAATAGGCATCAAATCTTTTACAATTTTTACCCAGTCCACTGTTTCTCCTGTTTGTTGCTGTCCTGCAGTTTCGCTAAACGCAAAATTGATCGTTGGGTCAAACACTTCTACTTCTCCTACGATTGCTCCTTTAAAAAGTGACTTCCACTGGACGGAAAGATCAATGACTGGAATATCGACAAACGGTTCTTCGATGCCATTGTCTACGACATTCATCCGTAGACTATCTATACGATATGCTCCTCGATACAGATGAAGATCGACGTCCGCGATAGAACCAGAATAGCCTTCTTCTTGATTGAGCGTTTTGTTGACATATTTGACAATAATGAATGGCAAAGCGATGCGAATACCAATCAATAGTACAATTGCGATCAACCAGATGTATCGTTTCTTAAATCTCCTTTTGGACATAAACTTTCTTCCTTGGTAACTAGAATAATTGAGGATAAAAGGAAGTACACTGAAGAAATGTTCGGAAGGGGACGATAACGGTTGACTAATTTAGCTCAGGAACGCATTTAGATAAGTTGCCATCTCCTGTTGTAAAGCTTTCGCTGCTTGCCCTGCTTGCTCCGCGAAGTTATCAGCCTTCTCGCCAGCATAAATAATACCGCGCGAAGAGTTGACAAGCAGCCCCACCTCCTTGCTCAATCCGTGTTCAGAAATTGCTTTCAAGTCACCACCTTGAGCGCCCACACCTGGCACGAGCAAAAAATGTTCTGGCGCGATGGACCGAATGTTTTTGAACTGTTCGGGGTGCGTCGCCCCCACCACAAACATCAAGTTATCCGTCGTTCCCCAGGTTTGCGCAGTACGTAAAACACGTTCATACAACTGCTCGTCCTTGTCTACCATGAACTGAAAATCCTGACTGCCTTTGTTCGAGGTCAATGCCAACAGAATCACCCATTTATCGTCAAACGCCAAAAATGGTTCTACACTATCTGCACCCATATAAGGAGCTACGGTGATGGAGTCGAAGTTCATCCGCTCGAAGAACGCCTGTGCATATTTCTTAGAGGTATTCCCAATATCGCCTCGTTTGGCATCGGCGATTGTAAAATGTGTATCGGGC
Organism: uncultured Saprospiraceae bacterium; assembly: GCA_964385665.1. GTDB lineage: Bacteria > Bacteroidota > Bacteroidia > Chitinophagales > Saprospiraceae > JAAUTG01. Next base: position 13,694 of record CAYLPW010000028.1, on the reverse strand, counting down.
AAATAATCGACTGTTCGCTGTAAACTTTTCCAACCATCCAAACCCAACGCCTCGTAAAATGCTAGATTGAGTTTATACGCTACGCAATGCGCTTTGGTCGCGTCGATTATGGCTTTGTTGAACTCGAAAACAGGATCATCTAGTTCCAGTACAGAGGATGGAAAACGATCTACATCTACATCCAAACCCACACACAAATAGGACTTTTTTTGAAGGATTTGCGCTACTAGCTGCTGACGTGTCATCTAAAATGAAGTTTATGGCGAAAAGTAGGGCGAAAGTAGCGAAAAACCTCAACTTGCGGATGGATTTGTAGGTTCATCAATAGAGAGTTGTTGGTTACAAGATATTTTGAATTTTATACGTTTAACTTGATTGACTAAAGTCCAGTTAAATCTATCTAGGCACATATCTTTTCATAAGCGATTCTAGTTTTCTATCCATAGGCTTCTGTAGATTTTCTATAAGCTTAGAGTAGAAAACCATATTAGTAAAACACCGCGCTGAATCGCACGTAATTCGTAACTAATTAGAGAACTGAACTTAGATACAGAGCAAAAAGGAAACAAAAACCATCCAATCCAAGTACTACACCAAATAACACGTAATCTACCTGGCGCAACCGATAGCCTGTCTGCTGTAAATAGCGTCAGGCAGGTTAGACAGGTTCGTAATTCACCACCAATTTGACAACGAATAGCAACAAGGCGAGATTAATAAAATGGACAGCTATCCTATTGGGAGCGTTTGCTCTTTTTCTAGTCTTGTTTTCCTTAGCCTTGCAATGGGTCGTCGTTCAGAATTACACCGTTGACAGGCTAACTGAATACCTATCCAAAAAGACAAAAACGGAAATTCGAATCGATCATGTCAGTTTTACGATTTTCGATCATTTTTTGTTAAATGGATTTTATGTCGAAGATGATAAAGGAGATACGTTATTATATAGCGAACGCTTGGAAATCAACTTCGAGTCTCGTTTGATGGGATTGATTCGTAAGGACTTAGCCGTTTCCTCTCTGTCTTTAAATGATACCCAACTCAACATCCGACGCGATACTGGCGAGTATTTAGATAACTTACAAGTACTACTCAATCGGCTGCGCAACGCTGAGCAGGACACGGTTGCTTCTGCACCTATCGGGTTTCGATTCAATATCAAAGAGCTAGAACTCAATCGCGTTCAGTTTACGCAAAACGATCAAGTGAAAGGTAGTTCGTTAGATGCTTTTGTAAAGTATGGTCGACTGCGCGTAGAAGACATCAACTTGCAAACACGGCAGCTTAATATACTGCGTGCTGAATTGCGAAACTCCGATCTGACACTCCAAAATTTTGAACCCAATCCGCTCGACAAAGTGGTAACAGCCATTGACCCCGAGACAGAAGAAGTCGTACCGATAGATAGCCTAGGTTTTGATATCCAAGTGGATCAATTTCGCTTTCGAGATGGCGTATTTAAGTTTGACAATCTACGCAATGAACCCAAAAATCTTCCTGATGATGTATTGGATTACGACCATCTAGAACTGTACGATATTGATGCTGAAATCAATGAATTTCAGTACGCAGAAAACCTATTTACGGGTCGGTTGGACTATTTAAACTTTAGTGAGCTAAGTGGTTTTGAACTTTACAATCTAGCAGCCACCGAAGCTATTATTTCACCTAAACAGATTCGGCTAAATGGGGTACAGTTACAAACGGAGCATACTTCTTTAGGTGACACGTTAGTCTTCGCTTACAACGAATATGCTGATTTTAGTGACTTCAATGAGAAAGTTCGGATGCGTTTGGTACTGGATGATTCCAAAGTGCGCCTCAAAGACATCATGACTTTTGCTGCTTCTCTGTATGATGATCCTTTTTTCCAAACAAATATCAACCGCGATGTCCAAATATCTGGCATTATTGATGGAACAATTAATGACTTGCGGGGCGACGATTTGGTACTAAAAATCAATGGAAGTACCCGTCTAGAAGGGCGATTTACGATGGATGATCCCAATGAACCGAGCAAGCGTATTTATTTCTATTTGGATCGCTTGCAAACGAACATGACGACTTTACGAAAAATTATTCCCAACTTTTCGCTACCTCCTAATTTTGATCGATTAGGCAATATTGAATACAGTGGAAAAGTGCGACAGTTGTTCAACGATTTTGTGCTAGAAGGTGAATTGAACTCCGACTTAGGACAAGTGCGTGATTTAGATATTAAGTTCGCAGATATTGATCGAGGGTTTGAAAATGCGAAATACGAAGGGAAGCTAAGTTTGGTCGACTTTGATTTGGGCGCATGGACACAAAATCAAGAGCTAGGTAAAATAACCATGAGCGCAAACGTAGAAGAAGGAAGAGGGTTGACTGGTACTAGTGCTGATGCGAAGTTGGCAGCGCAGGTAGATCGCATTACTTTCCGAGACTATACTTATGAAGAAATCCTCTTTTCAGGTCAGTTAAATGCCAAATTATTCAATGGTTCATTATCCTTGAATGATGAGAATCTAGCGTTCGACTTTTTAGGAACATTGGATTACACTAGCGAAATTCCAAAAGCAGATTTTAACTTAGAATTGGAACGGATTCGTCCAAAGGCATTAAATTTGATGCAGAAAGATTGGACGCTCTCTGGCAATATGGACATTGACTTGATATTGGTAGAGAATGATATTGCAAAAGCTACTGGCAGTATTTTGGTCAATGATTTTAAGATCAAAGATGATAATTATGAACAGGATATTGATTTAATCACATTACACTCTCAGTTGGGAAAATCGGGGAGGCGATTAATCTTGATCTCAGAATTTTTTGATCTAAATATATATGGTAAATATGAGCCAGCCCAACTCGTCAACTCGATTGGACGATATGCACAAAACTATTTTCCACACTATGCCGATTTGTTAAATTTACCTGCTACTTCGGACAGTCTACTCAACAACAGTCTGACCTATCAATTCAATATTTCAAACAGCGGAGACTTAACTCGATTTATCGACCCAAAGCTGGACACGCTTAAGCAAGTTAGTTGGCAAGGTAGCTTTTCTGATAGTACAAGCACACTGACGGCGCATCTGGAAACTGACTACGTGTTATACGATAGTATCGCTTTTTCAGATATTGCTTTTAGTGCTGAGTTTGATAAAGAAAATGGAGGTGTAGAGCTTTTTGTGGATGGCACAAGGCTCAAAAACGGGATGTGGTTCGATCAGGTAAGTGTGATAGCGGATATGCGCGATCAAAAAATTGACTATCAATTGGCTTACGATTCGCCCGATCATCCTACACATGGCATTAATCTAAAAGGCTTATTGGAGCCTTATGATAGTACTTCATATCAACTGAGTTTAACTAACCAAGATGTAGTACTATTCGGTCGACCGTGGCAAGTAGCAGAAGATAATTTTTTACGCTTTGGAAAGGGAGCGTTTTATACCAACAAGCTGCAATTAAGTGACCAAATTCAGAGTCAAATTGAATTGAAGGCATATGGGCAGCATGGGCTAGATTTACAAGTAGAAGGTTTCGGTCTAGGTATTATTGATAGCTTATGGGAGTATGATATACTAGATTTTAATGGATTGTTTGACCTAAATATTCGCGCTGAAGATGTCACAAAATTGAACACACTAAGTGCTGAAATTAATGCCGATAGCGTGTTTATCAATGGCGACTATTGGGGAGCATTGAATGCTGATCTACACGCTCCGACAATTAAAAGTCCAATTGATGCTTTGATTACGCTTGGCAAAGGCGACAGTCGCTTCAGCTTCGATGCAACCTACAACCCACCTGTCTTAGAAGAGCGTAAGGAGAACGAAAAACGCACCCCTAACTATCTAGATGCTACTATACAAACCGCCAACTTTCCTTTAGCCTTTCTTCAATATTTTATTACCGAAGCTTCCGATTTTGTAGGAACAATTGACGGTAGTATGCAACTAAAAGGCAATCCCGCTACACCTGATGTGAGTGGAGAAGTTGTCGCACGAAATGGTGCAGTGACGGTCGATTTTTTACGAACACGCTACTTCGTCGATAATCAAAAAGCTGTGATCAACAATAAATTAATTGATGCGACAGGAGCAACAATCACAGATGAGGAAGGCAATACAGCGACGCTAAATGGGGGAATGACTCACCGTTATTTGAAAGATTTAGGATTGAATCTGGAGCTAGTCACCGATCAGTTTCTGGCGATGAATACTACTAAAGAAGACAATAGTACTTTCTACGGAAAAGCGACAGGTGGTGGTACGGTGCAGTTTCAAGGGAGCTTAAAACAAACTAACATCATCATTAATGCGACTTCTGGCAGAGGAACAAAAATTACAATTCCAGTCACTTCAGATCGGGATGCGCCAGAAGTAAGTTTCATCAAATTTAAAGACAGGACGGCAAAAGCTGATAGTACCTATTTAAACGTGAATGAGATAGAAGGTGTCGATCTGGATTTGTATTTGACATTGACGGACGTGGCAGAAGTAGAGTTAGTGTTTGATGAACGAGCGGGCGACATTATTAGAGGGCAAGGCAATGGCGATCTTCAAATCTATCTAGATCGGACAGGCGAGATGGTGATGTATGGCAATTACACCATCGAGCGAGGTGAATATCTGTTTACATTGCTAAACCTAGTCAATAAACCATTTATCGTGCGGCGAGGTGGAACGATTGAGTGGCGAGGCGATCCGTTCAATGCACGCATCAGTCTGGAGGCAGAGTACAAAGACCTGAATACGCCTGTAGCAAGTTTGATTCAGGAATACTTATTGTACGCACCCGAAGAAATTCAGAAACGTGCTGCTCGATCAACAGATGTCGATTTATTGATGAAGTTGAAAGGAGAATTGTATCGTCCGTCTATTGACTTTGATATTTCCTTTCCCATCTTACAAGGTGATTTGAGAAACTATACTGATAATAAATTACAAACACTGCGGCAAGATGAGAATGAGTTAAATCGACAAGTATTTGGATTGATTGTTTTGGGGCAGTTTTTACCTACCGAGTTCGCATTGACAGGACAAAGCAGTAGTGAATTTGGGATCAATACAGTAAGTGAATTTGTAGCTAATCAGTTATCCATCTTAGTGACAGATTTGCTAGGGGAAGCGGTGGATGGCTCTCGACTTATTTCGAGTGTAGACGTCGACTTGGACTACAATCGCTATGACAACAATCAAATTGACTTCACGAACGATCAGTTTTTCCTCAATGGACAGGAATATTACATTCGGCAACGCACTAGTTTTTGGAATGATCGAGTGACGGTTACTTTGGGGGGGAATGTGACTAGTGCCGCTACTGTCAGTAACGTCAGCTCTCCGCAGGATCAGGGGCAGAGTAGAACGGGCGTGTGGCTAGGAGGCGATGTGATTGTCGATATTTATCTAAATGAGCAACGCAACTGGAAACTCAATTTATTCTATATCCGTGAACCTGGCATTGTTGGAAATTTCAATCAGCAGTCGGGTGTCGGTATCAGCTATGAGCGCGAGTTTAATTCTTTCAAAGATATATTCCGTTCTCTTTTTACAAAAGAGGAAGAAGACGAACCAATCAAATAGCATATCTCTTCTCTATCAGATAGGGAATCTTTTCAAACAGCTGCTAAGTAACGTGAAATAATAAATTTACATTGTTCGACTTTTGTTGGAAGCAGATATGCAGAATAAATAGATGCTTCCAACAAAAGTCGAACACTCAAGAATGTAAACCTGCCCGATGGTCAGGTTTACCTAACTGTATAGGTAGGCGGGTTTATTATTGAACTCAGACTAATACAGTTTGCCGGGGGCTATCTAAAATCTCTTTATAACAATGAGCGTACTCAAAATTCAAGGTGTTATTCAGCATTATGCGTGGGGCGGCACTACTTTTATTCCCAATTTGTTAGGCGTAGAAAATCCAACCGACGAGCCTCATGCTGAACTATGGATGGGCAGCCATCCGCGTGGTACTGCTCGACTAGAAGACAATAGCCAAAATCTGGCTGAATACATTGCCACAGCTCCTCATAAACACCTTGGTACTAGAGTCGCCGAGCGATTCGATAATAAACTGCCTTTTCTATTCAAAATTCTGGATGTCAAGCAGATGTTGTCGATTCAAACACATCCGACAAAAGAGCAGGCCGTTATTGGGTTTCAAAAAGAGAATGAAGCTGGCGTTCCATTAAATGCCAAGCATCGCAACTTCAAAGACGACAACCACAAACCAGAAATTATGGTTGCACTCACCGATTTTTGGTTGTTGCATGGGTTTAAATCGGTCAGTCAAATTGAAGAAACGCTAAAGCAGGTAGACGAATTTGCACCACTGCAAAAGGTATTTGAGCAAAAAGATATTCGTACGCTGTACCAACACATCATGGAGTTGTCGCAGTCTGAAGTCAATACCATACTTGCCCCACTGAAGGAGAGATTGCAAAAGGAACAACCCACCGACAAGGCTAAGGCTGATTATTGGGGGAAACTTGCTTTCGATGACTATACGCGCGAGGGCAACTTTGATCGTGGTGTTTTTTCGATTTATCTATTCAATCTAGTTCACATTCAACCTGGCGATGCTATCTTTCAGGATGCAGGTATTCCACATGCTTATTTAGAAGGCGTCAATGTGGAGCTAATGGCGAATTCAGACAATGTATTTCGAGGTGGATTGACACCAAAGCACATTGACGTTCCTGAACTACTGGCGCATCTAAATACGCAAGCAATTACTCCAAACGTTTTTTCGGGTTCACAGGTGTCCAGTCAGGAGACGATCTACTACACACCTGCTCCTGACTTTGAAGTTAGCCGAATTCAACTTTCAAATGGGCAGTTGTACAAACACAAGTCTACTGCACCAGCCATTTTCATTGTCTTACAAGGACAAGTAGAAGTGCAAGCAAAAGCTACCTCTTTTGATCGAAGCAAAGGCGATCAGTTTTTCGTGAGTGCAAATAGTGAATATGCGCTAATAGCTTCTGCCACTACTGTGTTGTTCAAAGCCAGTATTCCAGAAGTATCGCACGCTTAATAGTAGCGATTCTAGACGTCTAGGCAACTATGACGGACATCTTCAACTAAGCTGTATAAGCTTCTTTTTCTATTATTTGATTGGGTCAATTAATTGCTATTTGTATGTGCGTGTAGCAATCTACATCTTCCATATCAGCTGTATTCTAGATGCCTTTAAACTTGACACGTGCTTGCTCCTCGCGCCTAGTTATTCTATTTCATATATCTACTGGAAGATGAACTAGATGTTAAACAAATAAAGGTTTGCTGTTGTTTTTTTGCTTACAATGTTAATTCAATGTAAATTGAACTTTAATTTGAAGTTAGTGATGAAAAAGAGAGTGGCTTATGAGAGTAGTAATAACAGTAATTTTATGCAGTTTAATCAGTAGTGTTGTCGCCAATCCGTCCTGTATTGGTAGTTTTGAGTTGGTCAATAACATGATCGTCGTAGAGGCAGAAGTGGAAGGCGTAGATGGTTATTTTATAGTTGATACAGGTTCGCCACACCTGATGCTCAACGCGCAACATTTTGAGGGAGAAGCTAGTAAGTGGACAGCGACGGGTATCAGTGGGCAAGTCGACCTGCAAACTAAATTGCTCGCTCAGTTTCAGTGGGGTTGCGTCACCGAAAAGCACTTTAAAGCATACGTAGCCAATTTGAGTTACCTAGAGCAAGCCATTGATCGACCACTTTTTGGACTCATTGGCTATGAGATTTTAAAGCAAAAAGAACTACTCATTGACTATGAAAAAACACAAATTGAGCAGCACCACATTCGAAAGTCAGATTTGCATCGCTACAAAGAACCCAATCTATCTATCGACTTTCGGTTGTTATTGCATCAGCCTATTTTAATAATTGAGTTAGGGGAGGAGCGAAGCGTTCGTGTTATTCTAGATACTGCTTCGGAAGACAATCTTTTACAGAATGACGTAAACAATAATCAGTATACAATCACGGACATGAAGTTTTTGATTGGCGCGAATCAACAGCAGGAATTGGCAAAAGTAGTTATCGTACCCTTACTTTCACTCACTGATATAGAGTTAGAAAATCAAAACTGTATTCTCACCAACTTACAGCATACCAATGTTGAAGGTATTCTAGGTGCGCCTATATTGCGAGAGTTGAAACGGTTCTCCATTAACTATCGAAAAAAGCAAATCTATGTGTGGTAGCTAATCAATAAGGAACGTGAAATAATTGAATTCATCCCGAACCCCGAAAGCTTTCGCAGTCGGGGTTCGATTTTTGCTGGAAGTAGATACGCCGTATAAGTAGATGATTTTCGCAAAAACCGTCCCGATAACTATCGAGACAAGAATGTAAATCTGCCCGACGTTCAGGTTTACCTAACTGTGTAGGTAGGCGGGTTTATTATTGAACTCAGACTTACAGCGACTGCTTAATATACTATACTGATTCATTGCTGCGGCAAAAAGAAATCATACGCCCAAAAAAGGTCTTTAAAAACCCGATGTTGTACCAGTAAGAAGTCCTGATTCACCTTAGCAAAATATCTACGAACGTACGAATCTGCTATTTTTAAACCTGTAGTAGGATCGATATTTGCCTCATCCTCATAGATCGGGTAAAAACTTACCTGTTGCACGCTGCCATCATTTAAAGTTACATTGATAGTAGCGAATGGAATAGTTTGAAGTATGCTATCTTGTTTGCTATACTTGTTTTTGAACGCCTCTGCACCGATTTGCTCATAACCAGCTAAATAACCTTCTGCCATAGAACGATTAATAGTTTTAATCGGCAAGTTTGAGAAATCATAGAATGGAGCGAGTTGGTACTCGCCGCCCTGTTTAGTCAATACGAAGGAATTATTTTGCTGCTTTGGATACTCTACGCTTACACGCTTAACGTCCTTCAGTGGTGTACGAAACACAGTTTTATCACGCCACTCATCACCAGTTAAAGTGAAGCGAAACCGAAGGTTGCCACCCCAAGTAGGGATATGTACTACATACGGCTGTTCACTACCTTCCATAATCATATAAGTACCACGCTCATCGGGCGTCGCTCCACCTATATAATAAGACTTCAGTTGTTCGCCTGCTTTGTCATACAGTTCTACTTTAATACCCTGCGAAGCTAAGTTGCTGACCATATTTGGAACGGCAGCATTGGGTGGCTTAAACTTCATTTGAACCTCAGTCAAGGCACGCATCACATTCGCCATGGCAGAAGGGGAAGCACGATATTCCCCATTGTATGTCCAATAGTCACTTTCGCGTTCTAAAGTCACTGTCTCTCCCGATCGTTTGGCGATGAATATTTTGTGTATCGTCTCAGCATCTTCAACCTTAAATTTACGATCTGCATCAATGAGTGTCGTTGCTGAGGGGGTGGTATGACTACGCTGTGTGAACCAGAGCAGACCTACTGCTATACTAAAAAAGCCCAGTAAGAGCCAAGTCGTTTTATTCATGAAGTGCTTGTTTAACTATGTCTACTTGAACAATGATCGTAAAAAGCTTTTTTTATTGAAGTCTCCCATATCGACGACGACGAATCCAATTAAACACAACCCCAAAAAGACCTAAGAAGACAAGTGGTAACACAATGTTGAGCGTTTGCCATTTTGTTTTTTCTGCCTCTGCCTTCACCGTATCTAGTAACCGAAGTTTTACTTCTTTCCCACGTGCTGCAATCACTCCATTTTGATCTAGTAGATACTCAATACAGTTCAGTAAAAAATCCTTGTTTGCATACGTGTACCGATCATACGGATTGAGTCCTAAAGGTGCTGCTTCAAACCCGTTGGGCGCATCTGCATTGGGGCGTACCAAATTTCGAGCAATGTCACCATCAGATACCACGATCATACTCGTTGGCAGACTTTGCGCTCGAAAGGGAATATTTAGTTGTTCTAATGTTTGCATAAACCCTTCCGCTACTCGATTTTCGTAGAAAGAAGGGAATATACCTTCGTACAAAACTGCCATCGCTTGGTTGGGCTGATTGTAATTATCCGGGTTAGGAGGTTGTCGTAAAAAATTAAAATCTAAAGTGGTTGGTGCAAACTGAATGCGACTGCGCGGAGAAGAAGCTAGTAAAACTGTCTTTTCGACATTCGTCTTCGTTCGAACACTCGTGTCAATAGAAGCTGGAAATTTAAAAAATACGCGGTCTAAGCTTTTGACAATCGGATGCGTGCTAGTTGGTGCAGCGATAGGGAAATAGTAAAATGGGAATTGGTCAAACTGTGTCTGTGTACCTATTTGTCCAACACTGAGTGGAATCGTCGTACTTTCTAAATCCAATATCATATTTGGGTCAATACGAATACCGTATTTAAAAAGCATATCTTCTAGATTCAGTTGGTAGTTATTTGGAACGTACGTGCCATTCAAATTGACACTATCAATAGATACGTTCAACCGATCAATGAGCCACATCACCTTACCACCATTCATGATGTACTGATCTATCTTAAACTTATCCGCGTCTGAAAAACCGTAGCGTGGTTTGGCAACGACTAACACAGAAACCCGATCTACAGGTAGTGTGACTAAGCTATCCAATGGCAAGTGACCAGTATCATAATATTGACGGAGACTGCGTTCTAAATCATTGACTTGTGGAGGTGCAAGTTCGCCATGACCTTGCAAAAAGACGACGTTGGGCTTGTTACTCAGTTGTAACTTCTGAATCGCATTTGCAAATTTGTATTCTAATAAAGCGACACTGTTGTTGAGTACTACTTCTGGCGATACTCCAACACGATCATTCTCTAGCAGGTTGACTGGATATTGCCTGCCTTTATAAGTGAATACAGCATATGGGTAGATCTCTTTCTTCGACTCTCCATCCGCATCTTTGACGCGCAAACTTGTTGGTCGAAGTCCATCTTTCGCTAACTCTGCTTGTCTAGCTTGTCTCTGTTCGGGAGTTCCTGCTAGTGGGTCATCAAATTCATACTCAATGAAGCTGGAAACAGATCGAAAATCCTCCAGCATATCTTCGGTACTTTGCTGTAAGCGTTTAAAACCAGCTGGAAATTCACCTTCTAGCAAGACTTGTACATACACGACTTCATCCAGATCTTCGAGCAATTGTTGTGTGGGTTGCGTTAATGTGTAACGTTTTTCTTCCGTCAGGTCAATATAGCCATTGAAATAACTCGCCAGCACATTCAGTACAATGAGAATGCCAGTGACTAGTGCCAATTGTAAGAGTGCCTGTGATTTTTTGTTTTTCATAGTTGTCAATAGCGAATCAAAGTAACGCAGTAGAAAGAGGGAATATTTTAAGAGTCACGCCCTGACTAGTCGTCATGGCGCGACTTCACGGCGCATTCAAATTTTTTATGCAACTTCTTCTTCCTTAACTACAATTTTCTCAATCTCATCACCCTGACGAATATCATCAATGACGTCTAAACCGTCCACGACTTTACCAAAAACAGTATGCTTTCGATCTAGGTGTGCCGTATTCGTGCGGCTGTGACAAATGAAAAATTGAGAGCCACCAGTGTTCTTACCAGCGTGTGCCATAGAAAGTACACCACGATCATGGTATTGATTGTCCCCTTCTAGTTCGCATTCAATCTGATAACCTGGTCCACCAGTGCCAGGCATACCTGTCGAACCTTCTCGCGTATTTGGACAGCCGCCCTGAATGACAAAATCAGGAATAACACGGTGAAAAGACAAGCCGTCATAATAGCCATCTTTTGCTAGTTTGACGAAGTTCTCCACCGTTTTAGGAGCATCTTTTTCAAAAAAGTCAATCTTCATCACGCCTTTGCGTGTATGCAATTCTGCAATCATGTTCTAATTAGTTTTAAATAGTTGATTTTGAAACTTTTAGGGTTGCCATTAAACAACTAGTCTGTTTAAATAGATTCGAGGTTCAATTTATGGGGTGCAAAAGAACGGAAAATTGAGGAGTTTGTAGTTGATAAAAAGGAGTGATAAAAAAGTAGCATATTTGTTGATCCTATTATGACCAATCATTTACTGACCGAGTATTCATGGTCTACCGTCTAACGCCTTTACACATGTGTGAAAATATTGACTCCATTGTCATTAACTTTAACAAAGACAGCGTCGTCCTGTTGAATATTTGTGTCAGCTTTATCATGTTTGGTATTGCATTGGACATTAAGCTGAGCGACTTTCGGCGTATCTTTCAGACGCCACGCATTCCAGTCATCGGCTTGATTTCCGAATATCTGTTACTGCCTTTATTGACCATTCTACTTATTTATTTATTTCGACCTGCGCCTAGTTTTGCTTTAGGCATGATCTTATTGGCGACTTGTCCTGGCGGCAGCACTTCCAACTATATGGTGCATTTATCAAAAGGAAATACCGCTTTGTCCGTCACGCTTACTTCCATCACTACCTTAGGGGCAATCGTGCTGACGCCTCTAGGGTTTACATTGATTGCCCAACTATTTCCGTATACAGCAGACATCTTGACGACTATAGATGTGAGTCCGTTGGAGATGATGAAAACTATTTTACTCATTATTGCGCTGCCAGTTGCCGTTGGTATGTTCGCTCAAGCGCGCTTTCCGAAATTTACTGCTCGCATCCGTCCTATTATCAGCACCTTGTCTATGGTTATTTTTTTAGGATTCGTTACTGTTGCGATCATCAATAATTGGGGAAACTTATCAGGATATGTCCACTGTGTATTTGTGGTCGTAACCTTACACAATTCATTAGCACTGCTGATGGGTTTCTCTTTTGCACGCATCATGGGCTTGACGACTCGCGACGCCAGAGCGGTCTCCATTGAAACAGGTATTCAAAATACAGCCTTGGGATTAGCTATTGCTTTTCAGTTTTTTAATGGTTTAGGAGGCATGACGATGGTACTAGCATGGTGGGGCATTTGGCACTTGATTTCTGGTTTTGGACTCGCTCTATTCTGGCGAAGACGATTTGGCTAATTCTACAGAGAACTTTATATTTATTCTGGTATTTATGTATGTAGTGCTGAGATGAGAGATCAGCTTAGGAGTAGTACTAAATAGTACACACATTTGGTGTTCCTTCTCAATTGCATTAGAAATTAGAAGAATATTTACTGAATGAGACGATTGCTACTCCAACGTATTCTTTCCTGTTCTTTTTAAATGTACACACGATGAACGCATTTTTTACTTGCCTAATCATAACAACACTTGGATGGACTTCATTAGTTGCCGCAGATAGTCCTGCGCAGACTTACAAAGGGTACATCGTCACGCTAGACGGAAAAAAGTTGACGGGACAGATTGGAGATATATTTTTCTCTGATGAAATTAGTGTCGTCTTGTTCATCAATGATTTTGGCACTTCCTATCATTTGCAAGCGGAACTAATTACTGGTTTTGTCTTCCAGCAGGAGGACGAAGTCGTCGAGTATGAAAGCTTGTTTCGACCGAGAACTCGCGCTTGGTCGTTTTTGCGGGTAATAGAAAAAGGAGCTATTCTATCGCTTTTTAAGTCGCCAGAAGAAAAGATGGAATTCACGATAGAACAAGATGGTAATGCATTAAATGGACAGCGTATACAAGTGGAAGAATATTGGCTAAAATTTAAAGGAGAGCGCAGTGTGAAGATTAATCGCTTTGGCTACAAGCGACAGCTAAAGGATATATTGAAAGCCTATCCGTCTTTGGTGAAACTGATTGGTAAATCAGGTTATAAATACAAAGATATAGAACGCGT
>CAYLPW010000027.1:25836-31243 GCA_964385665.1 uncultured Saprospiraceae bacterium | reverse complement strand
CCTTCTAAATCGGGAATTTATTATTTCACCGTTCCTAAATTCTTGAATGATCTTATGCATATCAACGTAGTTTTTTAATAATACTATCTAATGTCAACTGCTCCTGCTCCCCACTCTGCATATTCTTCAAACTCAATTCCCCACTTTCCATTTCGCGCGCACCTATGACCAGTGTATATGGCACATTGCGACCATTGGCGTACTTCATCTGCTTTTTCATTTTGGTGGGTTCAGGATAGAGTTCAGCGGCGACGCCAGCGGCGCGTAGTTGCTGCAGGGCTTTAAACCCGTAACGGAAAGTCGCTTCGTCGAACGTCAGGATAACAATTTTTAGATTTTGAGCAACTGCTTCTGGAAACAAATTTAACTCCTCCAACACATCATAGATGCGTTCTGCACCAAACGACACCCCAACACCAGACATATCTTTCATCCCAAACACACCAGTCAAATCATCGTAGCGTCCACCACCACCGATGCTCCCCATCACGACATCAGGATTAGCATCTGTATCCACTTTCACTTCAAAAATACAGCCTGTGTAGTAGTTCAAGCCACGCGCCAGCGTCACATCAAAATGAACGGTATTTCCTAACTGGACATCTTCCAGCAGTTCAAAAACCGTTTTCAGTTCTTCTATTCCCTTCTGTCCAGTTTCACTATTAATGAAAAAGGTATCCAGCTCCGAAAGCTCTTGTACTGCCAAAAGTTGTTCTATCTTTTCAATGGCACTGTCTTCAATACCACGCCCTGACAACTCTTTGCGTACACCTTCAAGACCAATTTTATCCAACTTATCAATTGCCGTCGTCATTTCTACAAAACGATCCGCGATACCAGCCGCTTCCGCCATGCCAGCCAGTATTTTACGGTTGTTTAGTTTAATAACAACTGGCAACTGCAATGCTTGAAAGACTTCGTCATAGATCTGCGTCAATTCCGCTTCAAACAATAGGGAATCCGAACCGACGACATCCACATCGCATTGGTAAAACTCTTGGTAGCGTCCTTTCTGTGGTCGGTCAGCACGCCAGACAGGTTGGATTTGGTAGCGTTTGAAAGGAAAGGTGAGGTCGTTTTGATTCATGACGACGAAACGCGCAAAAGGCACTGTCAAGTCGTAGCGCAACCCACGTTTGGAGATAGACGAGACGACATTAACAGAATCTAGTTCTTCTAAAGCTTGCTTATTGGCTTTGCTTAGAAAATCACCATTATTCAATACTTTAAACAGCAACTGATCGCCTTCTTCCCCATATTTTCCAGTCAAAGTACTTAAGCTTTCCATCGCAGGTGTTTCGATGGGTTGAAAGCCGTATTTGACGAATACTTTTTGAATGGTATTGAACAAATACTGGCGACGCAAGGTCTGTTCTGGCGTAAAATCTCTAGTGCCTTTCGGTAAGCTCGGTTTCATTTCTTTACATTAATTTTTCAGCGCGCGAAGGTAGTAATTCATATGGAACGTTCAGATAGTCAACTTTTGTTCCTAATCGTATCGTTGTGGTCCATTGTATAAGAAAACGCGCAATCCAAAGTGCATGACATCAATATCTAAATCGGAAGAATTATTGTCATTCAAATAGTTGTCCAATGGGGCTAAAGTCGTATTGGAGAAGGGAAAATACACATACGGATGAATGGAAAGGGCGTTGGTGCGATTCAGTTTTTTAAAATACCCAATTTGCACTTGCGCCCCTAAAATGCCATCGTTAATCAACAGTTCTCGTTCTCCTCGCCCAACGCGCGCACTTTGTCGGAATATATGATAGTTGACAGCACCACCTATCAGGAAGTTTTCGATATGGAAATTCAGTCCTACCGAAGGTCCGCTAAAGCGTTCTGTGAGTGAGATTCGAGGTAGGTCGTCACCAGTCACAGGATCTAGCGATTCCTCTCGACTGATTCGGAATCGCTCTGTCCACATTGCCTCTATGCTCAGGACAGGTATTCGATAATTTACACCTATATTTACTCCATGTAGAAAGCGCAGTTCGTTGAAAGTACTTGCTGGATTTTCGAGTGTTGCTGCTCGCTGATCGACGATAGTTTCGTAGCCATCCAATTCGTGATAGCCGCCCGTGTAGCCAGTAATAAAGCTGATTTGGGCGTGTACTGAAGTAGCTACAGTCAGGAGTAGTACAATAATTCCACTAAAATAAATCGTCTTTTGCATGAAATGACTTTTTGATCAAAAAGTAGTGCGCTCGTCACCCTGTATACAAAACGTGAAATAATTAAATTTTCATTGTTCGGCTTTCCTCGAAGTGAATATGCCAGAGAAAATAGGTGCTTCGAGGAAAGCCGAACACCCAAAAATGTAAACCTGCCCGACGGTCAGGTTTACCTAACTGTATAGGTAGGCGGGTTTATTATTGAACTCAGACTACGCATAAAAGCACAAAGGTATTGAATGAAAACGATGCAACAATCTAAATGGGGTCTGGTCTTCTTTTTTTCTTTGCTATTTGCTTGGCATAGTCAAGGGCAGCAACCTGCTAAGTACTATCGGCAATTAGGCGTACAGCTATTAGAAGAAAAGAATTATGAAGCGGCGCATGATGCGTTGTTGGCGTATCGGCAAAAAAATCGGGACGACAAATGGGTATTATTTCAATTGACTGTCTCTAGTTACCACCTCAACCGTATTGATGATATGGCAAACTATCTGGAGCAGTATGGTCAACGTACGAACGTCGAAACGATCTTGTATACAGCACATCTTCTTCATGCTCAACAACAATATCGGGAAGCAGCTAAAGCGTATAAGCGTTATCTTAGGAGAACTAGAAATTTAACTGATTCAAAGCGAGAGCAAGCAAAGAGGATGTTGCGCCATTGCGGAAATGCTATTGCACTACTTCCCGACGACACTATGGAAGAGCAACGGACAATAGATACAAAACTGTATACGCCAGCAGGAAGAGTAGTCGGTAGTCCCAATTATGAATCTATTGTTTATTTTTCTGCTTATGAAGAGGTGGGGGATACTGAAGTCGTCCGAAAGGCAGAACAGGAACTTATTGAACCATTGCCTGCACACATCAATACGGCTGATTCAGAACAACTCATCGGTTTCGGGAATGGAGGGACATGGATGTATTTCAGAAGAGGAAAAGAGGTGTGGCGAGAAAATTTTGAAGACCAAACCCTCACCAATTTGACGCTGCCAGAAGAGGTAAATGTAGTTGATCTACAGATTTTTGGTGACTCTGTTCTTTTGTTTAGTAGCGAAGAACTGGAAGGATTTGGAGGTAGCGATTTGTTTTATAGTCGACGAGTGGGAGGGAAATGGTCAAAACCTGTCAATTTAGGAGCAGCCATCAATTCTGCTTATGATGAGAGTCATCCTTTCTTAGATGTGGATGGAAGAACACTCTATTTTTCTAGCAATCATCCAGAGAGAAGCATTGGAGGAAAAGATATAGTGAGTAGTGTGTTCGACTTAGCAACGGGAACATGGTCAACGCCTCAAAATTTGGGAATAACGATCAATGCATATGCCGATGAAACCTATTTTTCACTGCATTCCACAGGTCAAAAGGCTTATTTTTCATCCAATCAGAATGGTCAACAGAGCATTCAACAGGTAGAATGGTCAACAGAGAAAAAGCGTCAGTCTCCAGCATTCTTTTTTGGTGATGTAAAAGCAGTTCAACAAAAGCAGTTGCTCAATGAAATGACTAAATTCAATGCATTATTTGAGTATCGAATTCAATTGCAAAACACTGACAGTCAGGACATAGAGCTACCCAAATCATTACCTTATCCTTACCAATGGAAAAATATGACAACGGGCGAAAATACCATTGGTTTTGGACAGTACCAGAGCTTTTCGAGTGCGAAAGAGTGGCTGCAAATAGCAAACGACATGGGATGGTCAGATGCCGAAATTGTCTTGTTTCAGAACGGACGTTGGATTGATGTAGAAGAAGCCAAAGAACTGAATGAACAGCATCAAACGCTACAACAATATCTTGAGTACAAACAGCAGTAAAACATTACACTCCAACCAAATCCAATTCCTCCACATAGTTCAAAAACAACTCCAACGCCTTCCGCTTCGGCGCATCAAAGTCATAACTAATGTACTGATTAAAATAGTCTTCTAAGCTAAAATCAGCCTTAGGTGTCGGCAATAAGTAGAGCAGTTCAGGAATCGCATCCAATCCTTTTTGTAAGGCTCGATCAAAGCGTTGGACAAAATCACTCGGCAGCGTTCGCGTCGAAATCCAAGTTGCAAACACAAACGGCAATCCAGTGAATCGCTGCCACTCCTCACCTAGATCATAAACGTATTTAAACTGTTTCTCCAGCCCAATCGCCCGATCACCAATGACCAAACCACCAACGTTGCCTTTGATCCGCTTCATGTACCCTTCGCGTGCAGCAAGTAGTTGTGGAGACAATCGCCAATAGTTCTGTAACAGTACTTTCGTCAAGGCCACCGAAGAGCGAGAATGGTAATCCAAGTACAAATGTGTCAACTGCTCAATCGGTACTTGACTGTAAATGCACACTGTTTTGACCGCCCCTTCTGTGCCAATACAGTAATTGGAAAACAACTGCGCCGACGGCACATCAGGGATGACAGCGACTGGAACTAAGCCAAAATCGACTGTACCTGACTGCAATTTCTGCGCACCAACAGCTGGAATATCTAGCTGCAAATCTATCTCCTTGTCCAAACCCTCTTTAATCAATCCGTATAGAAATGGTTTGGTATTCAAATAAGAAACAGCCGTCGCCTTATATGCTCTTTTCATGGTCATAAGGCAGTGATTTCTGCAACTTCTTGCGTTAAGTGAGTCGTATCGTTCGATAGATTTAATTGAAATGTTCCAGTTTCATAGGTCAATTGATACAACCCGGTATTGGAATGTCCAAATTCATCCATACGCGTCAGTGGTTCATCGAGCAGTATGCACATTAGACAGCGAATCAGACGGCCATGTGCACAGACCAAAATGGTAGCTTCTGCTCGCTGCATCAGTTCTTGCTTGAATGCTTCGCAACGTGCTGCCATTTCGGTCACGCTCTCCCCTTCTTTGATCCGCGCCTCAAAGTTCCCCTTCTTCCACTCTGCATTCACGTACTTATAATCTTCGTGCATTTCAGGCGTACACAACTTCCCTTCGTGTTCGCCCCAGCCCATTTCATTGATCGTTGCGAACTGTTCCCACGGAAGCCCACTATCAACAAAAGGCGCAACGGTCTCGTGCGTCCGCTTCAGTCGGGATGTCAAGACAACCTCAAACGGATGATCTCTGTAGTGATCGAAGAACGCTTGTGCCTGTTCCCGACCAGTTCCATTTAAGGACGTATCTACGCCACTTCCTTGGATGATGCCCTGCTTATTATAATCGGTTTCGCCATGTCGAATGACGTATATTTCTTTTTTCATTGT
>CAYLPW010000027.1:11319-25736 GCA_964385665.1 uncultured Saprospiraceae bacterium | reverse complement strand
AGCCAATAGCCAAATCAAACTACTGGCAACGCCACATACCCCCGATATAACTTATCCTCCTCAAACACATGGTCTGTATAGTCTGTGATGACATTGTACAAAGTATCACGCTCAATCGGACGACGACCAACTCGACGAACTAAATTCACCAAGTCCTGGGTACTCAGAGCTGGATTTTGCTCCTCTGCGCCTGCCATCGAATAAATTTTAGTCGTGTCATCTATCGTGCCGTCAATGTCATTGACACCAAACGCCAAGGACATCTGCGCCGTCGTGCGACCGATCATGGGCCAATACGCTTTGATGTGATCGAAATTGTCTAAATAGATGCGACTGATCGCGTAGTTGCGTAAGTCTTCTACGGTTGTCGACTCTGGCACATGCGACATTTGGTTGTTTTCGTTGCGAAACTTCAAGGGAATGAAGGTCTGGAAGCCACCAGTTTTGTCTTGCAGTGCACGTAGTTTTTCTAAGTGGTCGATGCGATGCTCGAAGCGTTCGATATGTCCGTATAGCATCGTTGCATTGGAGCGCATACCGAGTTCGTGCCAAATTTCGTGGATGCGTAGCCACTGTTCGCCGCTACATTTTCCACCAGCAATTTGGTCACGAATTTCAGAATGAAAAATTTCTGCACCGCCACCAGGCATAGAATCTAAGCCAGCTTCTTTCATCAAACGCATCCCTTCTTCGTAGCTCATCTTCGCCTTTTTGAAAATGTAGTGATACTCGACTGGCGTCAAGGCTTTTACATGCAAATCTGGGCGATGTGCTTTGATTTGACGGAAAAGTTCAGTGTAGAAAGGAACATCATACTGCGGCAATACCCCTCCTACGATATGGACTTCCGTGACAGGCTCATCATCATATTTTTTAACAATATCTAAAATATCATCCAATGAGTATTCCCAACCTTCTTCTCGCTTTTTAATAAGGCGAGAATAGGAACAAAACGTACAAGTGTATAAGCAAACATTGGTCGGCTCGACGTGAAAGTTGCGATTGAAGTAGGTTTTGTCGCCATGCTTGCGTTCGCGGATGTGATTCGCCAATGCACCGACATAACCTAGATCACCTTTTTGGTACAGTAGCACACCTTCCGCTTCGGTAATGCGGTCGCCAGCATATACCTTTTCCGCAATAATGCGCAGGTCAGTATCCAAGTGTTGATCGTTCAATATCGTCGTTAAAGATGGAGCAGTCATAGTTAGTTGTTACATCCAATATGATGAAGTATTTCATCAATCAAAGGTATAACACCTTTCAGAACTTTCAGTTTTGATTGAAAGTAAATATTAACAGGGTTTTAGCTATGCTGCCAGGTTGTTACTCGCTTTGACTATCAGCTAAGGCTGTTACAACAAAGTGGATGACCAAATATTGGATGAATGGAAAGCAAATAGCGAAAACAATCTTTACAACATCATTTTGACCGACTCTGTAGATAGCATTCATCGATGTTTGTCTAGACTAGCGCGCCAACCTTCGCAAATTGCCTTCATGATGGTGTTCTTGTATTAGCATTCATCGATGTTTGTCTAGACTAGCGCGCCAACCCTTGTACTGTTCCAAAAATTTCAAGGAATCCTATCATCAACTTATAGTGTATATTCCTCCACTACAGCCTCGGACAGCAGTAGCAATGAAATCTACAGAATGATTATTCTTCTATAGCTTCCGAATTTTCATTGCGCATTTCCTAGCTTTTTCTTAGTTTGAGGCGAATACCAAACTACATCTTCCAAAATGGGGAATAACGTTCTTTTGCTTTAGCTTTATGATTAAATACAAAAAAAGTACCGACAACATTGCGACATTGATCTTAGATATGGAAGGTCACTCGAGAAATGTGATTACACACCAACTCATCACGGCGTTTCATCCAGTACTACATCATCTATTAGAGGAGAAAAAACGTGGTGCGCTTAAAGGGGTTATCTTTGCATCTAACAAACCTAATTTTCTAGAGAGTGGCGATCTAGAATACATTTACAGAGCAAACGAACCTCAGCAAATATTTCAGTTGGTACAGCAGTTCAAACGGTTCTTTCGTGATCTTGAACATCCTGGTGTACCAGTCGTCAGCGCGATCAGTGGCAACGCATTGGGCGCAGGTTTTGAGTTGGCATTAGCCAGCCATCATCGCATTGTACTGGATGAAGAGAAAACAAAACTAGGACTGCCTGAGGTCAATGTGGGACTCATGCCAAGTGGTGGCAGTATTATCCGATTGATGTGGCTAGTCGGTATCGAACGGGCGTATGAGATATTGACGAAAGGGCGGCTCTATCGACCACAAGAAGCCCTCAAAGAAGGTATCATCGACGACCTAGCGACCAGCGAACGAGAACTGATGGAAAAAGCGCGAAACTGGATTCGCACCACAGCAGAAGGTCGACGCGTGTGGGATCAAAAAGAAGGGCAAATTCCTTTTGGAACAGCAGAAAGTTTGGAAATGACGCGTCGTATTCGTCGCTTAAATATTCAATTAGTCAAAGAAAGCCAGCTCAATTTTCCAGCCAAACACAGCATTCTTAATGTACTGACTGAAGGCTCAAAAGTGAACTTCGACACGGCGTTGGAAATTGATAGTCGATACTATACGGAACTAGCCTCTAGTCAGACAGCCAAGAATAAAATAAAAGCGTTTCACTTTGATCGAAAAACCATTATGAGTGGCAACAGTCGACCAAAGGGCTTCGGGAAGTTTCGTCCGAAGAAAATTGGTGTAATCGGAGCTGGATGGATGGGATCAGGTATTGCTACGGCTTGTGCGGTACAAGGACTAGAAGTAGTGCTAAAAGATGTGTCTAAAGTTATTGCAGAACGCGGCAAAAAGTGGATTGAGCAAAATCTAACTGAAATGTTGGAGCGCAATGAAATCAGTACTTCCGAACAAAAAGCAGCACTGAACCGAGTACAGACCACGGAGAAGTCAGAACAGTTTGAGACCTGCGATCTAGTGATTGAGGCTGTCTTTGAAAATGCCAATCTGAAACAAAAGGTCACGCAAGAGGCCGAGAAATACATGGACGAGTACAGCTTCATTGGCAGCAATACCTTATCCATCCCCATCTCACAGTTAGCGAAAGCTGCTAAACAGCCCGCTAACTATGTTGGATTGCACTTTTTTGCACCTGCACATCGTGTCCCTTTAGTGGAAATAGTACGTGGTGAGAAGACATCAGATGAAACGATAGCACGTGCTTTCGACTTTGTAAAAGCCATTCAAAAAATTCCGATCATTGTAGCAGATGACTGGGGATTTTATGCAGCTCGTGTTCAGAATACTTATGCACTGGAAAGTATTACTTTATTAGCAGAAGGCTACCCACCAGCATTGGTTGAAAATCTAGGCCTGCAAGCAGGTATGCCCAAAGGTGGATTGTCGTTAGCAGATGATGTGGGACTACCTATTATATTGAACTACGAAGAACAAGCAGACCAGCACTATGGTAGCAAATATATTCAACATCCAGCTGTCCCATTATTAAAGCAAATGGTAGAAGAACACGACCGAAAGGGACGCAACAACAATCAAGGCTTTTTTGAATATGGGGAAGGAGGACAACGACAACTGTGGAGTGGTTTGAAGGAGTATTTTCCTAGTACACAAAAGGGCTACGACCGACTAGAGATCGTAGAGCGATTGTTGTTCGCGCAAGTCATTGAAGCTGGCTGGTGCTTACAAGAAAAAGTAGTCAAAAGCACTGCTGCCGCCAATTTAGGGAGTATCTACGGGTGGGGGTTTCCAGCAACGAAAGGTGGCGTTGTTCAATACATATTTGACTACGGAGAGGAAGCCTTTATCACTCGTTGCGAAGCTTTCAAAGAACGATTTGGACAACGCTTTTCTGTTCCTAAATATATAAAAGATATGGTTCATGGATCATAATTCTTGCACGATAATCATGAAAGGTGATCTATCCTCCATAAAATCGCTCAAACTCGCGCTCTTTCAAATTTTCAACTATGTACCTCATTGGATACGATCTCGGTAGTTCTTCTATCAAAGCTGCATTAGTTCATGCAAAAACTGGACAAGCAGTCGCCACTGCTCAGTCGCCAGAGACAGAGTTAAGTATGGATGCCCCACAACACGGCTGGGCAGAACAAGACCCAGAAGTCTGGTGGGAGCATATTGGTAAAGCCACTAAACAACTCCTCCAAAAAAGTAGTATCGCTCCAGAGGAAGTAAAAGCGATCGGGATTGCCTATCAGATGCACGGTTTGGTTGTCGTCGATGAACAGCATAACGTGTTGCGTCCTTCTATTATCTGGTGTGATAGTCGAGCGGTAGAGATCGGGAAAGAAGCGTTTGAAGAAATAGGCGCGACGAAAGCTTTGTCTCATTTGCTCAATTCTCCTGGAAATTTTACCGCATCGAAACTAAAATGGGTCAAGCAGAACGAGCCAGATATATATGCACATATCTACAAAATGATGTTGCCAGGCGACTACATTGCGATGCGACTGACAGGTGATATTCGGACAACAGCAAGTGGACTATCGGAGGGTATTCTTTGGGATTTCAAAAACAATGAGATGGCTCATTTAGTGCTGAATTACTATGAAATTGATCAAAAATTGATTCCAGAAGTAGTTGATACTTTTTCTAATCAGGGAATGCTGAGCGCAGCAGGCGCAGCAGCCATTGGACTCGTTGAGGGCATTCCAGTCACCTACCGCGCTGGCGATCAACCCAATAATGCACTCGCACTCAACACGCTACAACCTGGCGAAGTAGCCGCCACCGGTGGCACATCTGGAGTCATTTATGGTGTCACCGACAAAGCCAATTATGATGCGCAGTCTCGCGTCAATGGTTTTCTACACGTTAATCATACAGAGAACGATCCGCGTATTGGACTACTGCTTTGCATCAACGGTGCAGGGATTCAGTATAAATGGATCAAAGACAATGTAGCGAAAGGACTATCGTATGCAGAAATGAACGCATTGGCGGCAAGTGTTCCAGTTGGGTCAGATGGCGTACGGATGTTGCCCTTTGGAAACGGTGCAGAGCGAATGCTATGCAATGACAATGTTGGTGCGCACATTCATGGACTCGCCTTCAATGCACACACACAGGCTCATCTTTGTCGAGCAGCTTTGGAAGGCATTGCATTTTCATTTGTTTATGGCGCACACATTTTACAAGAAATGGGTATGGATATTTCTATTATGCGCGTCGGCAACGACAACTTATTTCGTTCTACTATTTTTTCCCAAACCATCGCCAATCTACTAAATTGTACGATTGAAGTGGTCAAAACCAACGGAGCAGTGGGAGCAGCAAAGGCGTCGGGTGTGGCTATTGGTGCGTATGAGAGTGTGGAAGAAGCTATGCAGTCAGTGGAGGTGTTGATGACGTATGAAGCAGAAGAGAATGTGCAAAAATATCAAAAAGCGTACGCTGATTGGGAACAGGTCTTAGGACTGGCGACAACACTAACAAGATGAGAAACGCCAAAAAAGAATGGATTGAAAATGGTTATACTGTAGTTGCTTTATATGGCTTTGATCAGCTAAAAATTGATCGGCTGTCAAAAAACGTAGGCAAGAGCAAATCCTCTTTTTATCACTTATTTGGTGATGCGGATGCTTTCATTACAGAACTATTAGATTATCACGAACAACAAGCCCACACTATCTCCGCTTTAGAACGAGCAGCTACGAATGAAGCGGAACTGATAGCTGTGTTAGTTGAGTATAAAACAGATGTACTGTTCAACAAAAGGCTAAGACTTAAACAAGAAATTGAAATCTTCCAGAAGTGTATTCATAGAATAGATGCTTTCAGTTTGCCCGCCTTACTGCCTGTTTGGAAAAAAATTATCCAGCTAGACGAAAGTGGTTATTTAGCGGAGTTAGTTTTACATTTTAGTATCAGCAACTTTTACTTACAGCTTTCCAGTGAAAAACTTACGAAAAAATGGTTACAAGAATATTTTTATAGCGTACGCTCCATGATTGGTCATTTTAAGGTATTGAGTGTCGAGGGCGTTGGACGGTAGTGTCTAAAAGGACAACTATTGAGTTTCTACTTTTATGGATGATACGCATTCAGTCCTTCTAAAAATATAGATGTGCTGATCTGCCAATTTTTCAAATAAAGTCAGTTAGATCATGAAACGTAAAAACGTCTATATTTTCACGATTCTTGGAATTGTATTTTGGTTCTCTGCTGCTATGGTGGTGCATTTTATGGGGGAAAGTATTTTTATCAAATCAAATCAATACCTACCTTTAATATTTTTAATGGCTATTCCTATTACATTTGGGTTCATTTTTATCGCGCAATCAGTAAGTAGTCTCCCATTGCATCAACTGCTGAAACCAATAGCCCTTATGACAGGCGTAGCAGCCACACTCGACGGTATCGCATTAGCTTGGACTACGTCTTTATATAGCCAATCGTTTGAAGTAGCATTGATCGGAGCAGCTTGGATATTGTGGGGAGCAGGATTAGGGCTTTTAATTGGCTTCTACTTTGATCAAAAAGGAGGAACTGTTAGCAGTAAAAACTAAGATAAAATAGTTCTTTAAAGCTTGTTGAAAGTTCAGTCGTTCAGGTAAGATGACCTGATTTGCCGTCTATTCAAAAACGAAAAATTACATTATTACAATAACCAGCTAGTAGTCAACAGCTAACAGCTAACAGCTTTCAAGATGAACATCCTAACAGGCAAACAAGAATACTTCAAAAACATCGGCAAAATTCCTTTTGAGGGGAAAGGGTCGGATAATCCACTCGCCTTTCGCTACTACGATGAAAACAAGATGGTGGCTGGCAAATCCATGAAAGAACACTTTCGATTCGCGGTAGCGTGGTGGCATACCTTGTGTGGTACAGGCGGCGATCCGTTTGGTGTCGGGACCAAGCAGTTTCCTTGGCTGGAAGCAGCAGATCCTATGCAACAAGCACGCAACAAAATGGACGCTGGCTTTGAATTTATCACCAAATTGGGTGTGCCTTTCTATTGCTTTCACGACTATGACTTGGTAGCAGAAGGAAGCGATCTGAAAGAAAGCAAGGAGCGTCTAGAAGCCATCACGGACTACGCAAAAGAAAAACAGGAAGCATCAGGCGTGAAGTTACTTTGGGGTACAGCCAATTTGTTTTCTCATCCACGCTACATGAATGGCGCGATGACCAATCCTGATTTTCAAGTAGTCGCTTATGCTGGTGCACAAGTCAAAAATGCATTGGATGCCACCATTAAGTTAGACGGCGAAAACTATGTATTCTGGGGCGGTCGTGAAGGTTATATGTCGCTTTTGAATACCGATATGCAGCGCGAACTTGACCACATGGCGCGCTTCCTACACATGGCGAAAGACTATGCGCGCGCACAAGGCTTCAAAGGTACATTTTTCATTGAGCCAAAGCCCATGGAACCAACCAAACACCAATATGATTTTGATGCAGCGACCTGTCTAAATTTCCTACGTGCTTACGACTTGATGGACGACTTCAAACTCAATATTGAAGTCAATCATGCCACTTTAGCACAACATACTTTCCAACACGAACTACAAGTAGCCGCAGATGCTGGCGCGCTCGGTAGTATGGATGCGAATAGAGGCGACTATCAAAACGGCTGGGATACGGATCAGTTTCCAAACAACGTCATGGAACTAACCGAAGCCATGCTGGTGCTACTACAGAGTGACGGCTTGCAAGGCGGCGGCATTAACTTCGATGCGAAAACGCGCCGTAACTCTACCGATTTGGAGGACATTTTTTATGCTCATATTGGTGGCATGGATACGTTCGCTCGTGCGCTCTTGGCAGCGGATGCAGTCTTAACAGAATCAAATTATTCTACCTTACTACAAGAACGCTATGCGTCTTTCGATCATGGTGAGGGCAAAGCGTTTGAGGAGGAAGAATTGAGCTTGGAAGATTTGGCAAAACTTGCTCACGAAAATGGCGAGCCACAGCAGCGAAGCGGCAAACAAGAACTGTTTGAAAATATCGTAAATCGGTATGCGTAGCTATAAGTCTGATAAAAATCGGGGCTAGAAGTTCGCTCCTCCTGTAAAAGAAAAGCCACTTTCGTATTGAGTCTTAATCGATTCCAATTGCGAAAGTGGCTTTTTTCTAATCTACCTATGCACACCTCCTATTCGTAGGAGGTCTTCTATTCATAAAAGTTAAAGAAAGAGTATTTACTCCCTCTCCCATTTGTTGTTGTCCAATTCCACATCTACCATACCTCGATACGGATCAATTTCTGCCGAAGCCACGGGTTTATCTACTTTCAATTCATAAAGCGGGTTTGTCCACCCCCAATCCGAAGCAGTTGTGTACTGTACACCATCCATCTTCATCGCTGGCTTCGCACCACGCATTATCACCATAGGGATATTGAAGAACTCCTTTGTTCCATCTTGATAAGTCACTAGAACATCTATAGGCATTGGCATCATGCCTTCTCGCTTCAAGGTTAGTGTATTAGTATCCTCATTGTATTCTTCTACTGCATAGTCAATTGTATGTGTTGTATTGACCATATATTCTTTGTACCAATCCAATTCCAGACCAGATTCTTTCTCCATAACGCGGATAAAGTCATTTGGATTTGGGTGTTTAAACTTCCAAGTATCGTAGTAGCGTAGCACACCTCTTCGGAATGCTTCTTCGCCCATAATGTACTTTAACTGCGCCATAAAAATACTCCCCTTCGTGTATGAACCGACACCGTAAGCCCTATTAGACGTATAGTGATCGGAGTGTGTAGAAAGTGGTTCTTCTCCTCCACTTTTTGCAAAAAAAGCAAACCCCAAGAAGTCACGCGCTTGCGGATTCTCCACTGCATCGCCTGGAATTTTTCCTTCCTCTCGCAAGTGATTCATAATCTCATTGCTGGCATAAGACGTAAAGCCCTCATCCATCCAAGGGTATAGACTTTCATTCGTTCCCAAAATCATTTGATACCAAGAATGCATCAACTCGTGTACCGAAACACCTACCAAACTTGGAAAAACACGCTCTCCAGTGATCAAAGTTGCCATTGGGTACTCCATACCACCGTCGCCACCTTGTATGAAGGAATAGACCTCATATGGATATTTCCCAAAGTTGGCATCGGCGTACTCGAAGACTTCCTCCATGACTTCAGGCAACATCTCCCAGTTTTCTTTCGTCTTTTTGTTTTCTTGATAGAAGAAGCGCATCACTACGCCGTCCTTCGTTTCGCGTGTCGTGTGCGTATAATCTGGATCGGCTGCCCACACAAAATCGTGAACGTTCGGTGCTTTGAAGTGATAGGTCAGTTTGCCATTTTTGACCATCGGCATCTTCTTTGAGTTAGAATAGCCGTGACCGACATCGTGTGGATTTTGGATGTAGCCAGTTGCGCCTACTACGTAGTCTTTGTCAATACTAATTTTGACGTCAAAATCACCCCAAACCCCGTGAAACTCGCGTCCGATATAGGGATTCGCATGCCAACCTTGATAGTCGTATTCGCTCAATTTTGGATACCACTGCGCCATGGAGTAGTCGATACCTTCTGCATTCATGCGCCCACTTCGGCGAATCTGTAGCGGCACTTGCGCGTCCCAATCCATGACGAGCGTAGTCTGTTGACCTGGCAGAATAGGTTCTGCTAAATCCACTTCTAAGATGGTTCCGACGGTTTCGTAAGTCGTCGGCTTGCCATCTTGCGTCAAAGAATTGACTTTTTGATAACCTTGCTCATCTGGTGCCAATTTAGAAATACGTGTACCTACTCGTCGGTCAGAATCAATGTTATACTGACGCATATCCATCATGCTGCCTGGCTGAAAAGCATTGAAATACAAATGATAAAAAACGCGGTCGAGCGTATCTGGTGAATTATTAGTGTAAACAATGGTTTGTTTGCCTTCGTACTGATGCTTTTTGACATCAAAGTCGATCTCCATTTGGTAGTCGATAGCTTGCTGCCAGCGGTCGGCAGATTGAGCAAGCATGAATGCTGGCAGACATAAGAACGCCAGCGAAAAAATAGATGTGAATGGTATTTGCATTGTCGTAAAACTTATTTGTTCTAGTTAGTAGAGCGGTTGACTATTGATTTTGTTTGTTATGGATGTTTTAAAGTGGAAAATAGCCTGCGCTACATGACTGATGAGCAACCTGCGCGACGGTCAGGCGAGCATAGTAGCCGTTTGGGAGAAACTTAAAAATGGGTAGATTATATGTTACCACTTCCCTTATTATCTTCGATGCACAAAACTCACGAAGTGACTATCGGATCATCGGAAGCGACCACTTCGTCCACCTTCCACTCCGCACGTTCCACTTCTCCAAATGCCTTCGACCAGTCCACCCAATTGTACTTTTTAGAAGCAATAAATAAGAAAAGCGCACTAAAAAGTAACGTAAAAATAGTCCCCAACGCTGGATTGATTTCCAATACTTTAAAAACAGCTGGCGTCGACAAAACTGAACCTTCAAAAGTGACGAACAACGCTCCGAAGATATTATTAGCAGCATGAACACCTAGTGCCAATTCCAGTCCATCATCCATCAGCGTCATGATCGCCAAAGCTACGCCAATACCAATATAGCCAGGCATCACCGTCCAAAAACCGTATTTGGCAACCTCAGGATTCGAGCCATGTAGCAGTCCAAAAATAAGTGAAGTCACTACTAATGGTATCCACCGATGTTTGCTAATTAAACTCACGCCCTGCATGAAATAACCACGCATCACTAGTTCCTCTGTACTTGTCTGAATCGGCAATAACGTCAACGCAATAACTGCTAGTATAAAGAAGGATTTTGCCTCAAACTGAAAAACGTAGTTGCCAGGGTCAAGAAAGTAAGAAACTACTTCTGCGATCGCCAACATCGCAGCCCATACACCAAATCCGAAACCTATACGACTCCAGTCCAGACGCGGACGAGCAGTAGTAATATCAAGCATCCTCTTTTTATGCAAGACACGTACGATGAAAATAAGTGCCAAAAAGACAAAAACGAACTGCATGAGCATTACAAAAAGAAATGTATTCGAGTCCA
Source organism: uncultured Saprospiraceae bacterium (assembly GCA_964385665.1). Taxonomy (GTDB): domain Bacteria; phylum Bacteroidota; class Bacteroidia; order Chitinophagales; family Saprospiraceae; genus JAAUTG01. Next base: position 14,719 of record CAYLPW010000027.1, on the reverse strand, counting down.
TTCCGATCAACTCATAGTTGCCTGTTTCTATCGCTGTCTGAAAATCTGCCATATCAAAAGAGCCAGATTCAACACCTTTTAGAACCCCTACAAGAGCTAAAGGAATGCTACCTAGCAAAGTGGAAAGTGGCAAGACGATAACGATAGCAATAATATATCGCCATAGATCATTTTCTCCAGCATACGCTTTTTTAAGAAACATAAGATAGTTGTTGTTTTAGTTAAGTAACACGAAATAATTAAATTTGTCCCGAACACTCAAGAATATAAACCTGCCCGACGGTGAGGTTTATCTAACTGTGTAGGTAGGTGGGTTTCTTACTGAACTCAGATGAATATGAATTCTGAGTAACTAAGTGAAAGCTTACCAATACTACTGTACCAGTCTAAAAATTGATGTTTTTTGTGCATTGGTTGTAGTGGACGTCGTTGCGCTAAAAAAATTCCTCGACTCCAATAACAAAATCGTTACAGGCAAGAAATATTTCCACTAATTTTGTGGCACCTAGATAGACAGACCTCATATAGAGTTTTTAGATTAGAAGTAGCTGCTTTCATCTTCATAGTTGTGTCCGTCTACACTTTACCCCGTCTTCAGCATCTATTTTATTGACTATCAAATCTTTACATTCAACATTCATCTTATCTGCAACTTAATTGTTGAGTGGTTGAATGGAAAAGAACGAGAAAAATTGACAGTGAAAATAGGAATTCTTTTGACAATAGAGGAGTAGATGCCAAGAGAGGGTAGATTTATGAGCCATCAGCAAAGAGACTGATGAAGTAAACAAGCTGAGTTCAGAAAAATGGAGCGGGAATAGCTGTGAGGCAGACCATTACGATGAAATTTTGACTCTATTCAATGATCTATATTGGGCAGAATTAGTTGTAATTCCTATCAGAGAAAACAATCTATGACTTCTAGCTAATGATTACACTAGCAAAGATCAATTACCCTATATTTGCTTACGGTCACACTTCACCCAAACCTTGGAATAAGGTAGAAGTAACTGTTGTTGCTAAGATTAGATTTGTTTGTTTTCAATATCTGCTTCAAAGAACCGTACATAACCTAGCTTCATGAGACTTTCACTAAGTACAAACTGAGGACACAGAAAGCCGTCAAGGATAGATAGTTGTTTTTAACTCATTTCTTAGGATTTATCCTATAAGAAGTCACAAAAATTTAAACATTAAAATCGTTATGAAAAACTCTCTTATTATTTTTAGTTTACTATTTGCTATTGCATGGGCGTGTGGTGGTGAAGATACCAGCAGTTCATCGACTAGCAGCTCCACCAAATCTAGCAAGCCAAAAGCAAAGGCAGTCGCCGTAGATGGCAAAGCGGTTTATCAAAAAAATTGTATTGTTTGTCACGGTGTCAATGGCGACATGGGGGCAAGTGGAGCATTTAACTTGACAACCTCTGAATTGGCAGTGGAAGAGCGCGTTGCAGTGATCACGAACGGTCGAAATGCAATGGCTTCTTACAAAGATTTGCTGAAGGAAGAAGAAATTCAAGCCGTAGCAGAATATACGATGACGTTGACGGAGAAATAACGATATGTCTATTTCAACGAAACGGGTCTTGGGGTTAATGTCGGGCAGTTCATTGGATGGATTGGATGTGGCATGCTGTGCATTTCAGTATCGAACATCTCCTACTTTTGAACTGCTAGACTGGCAAATCGAATACGCTGATACCTTACCTTACTCCAGCGAATGGCAAGATCGACTGCGTACATTAGTGCATGCTGATGCTAAAACCTTCGCGATTACACACGTGGAGTATGGAAGATATGTTGGTGCATTAGTGGCTGATTTTTTGAAGAATCAAGCTCAACAGCCCGATTTTGTGGCTTCGCATGGGCATACTATTTTTCACTTTCCAGAGTTACAGGTTACGACTCAAATCGGGGAAGGGGCAGCTATCGCAGGCATCAGTGGTCTGCCCGTTGTTTGTGACTTCCGAAGTATGGATGTCGCACACGGTGGACAAGGCGCACCTATTGCGCACATCGCTGATGACTATTTGTTGGATGATTTCGACTTTTATCTCAATTTGGGAGGGATTGCCAATGTGACGGCTCGTGATGGTAATGATTGGGTTGCTTTCGACATTAGCGGAGCCAATCAAATCCTGAATGCGATTGTTGCTGAACGAAATTTGGCATATGACGATGGTGGGCAATTGGCAGCGACTGGAACGATTTTGTCAGCCATCCTAGAACAGTCTAATCAACTAGATTATCTACATCAAAATGTTCCAAAAACATTAGACAATCAGTGGGTGCAACAAGAACTCTTACCTTTATTCAAGCTCCAACAATTTTCTGTTCCAGATCGCTTGCGTACCGCTTGTGAACACATTGCTTATCAGACAGCTACAGCCGTGCAGCCTTTTTTACCAAAGAACAGAACAGCCAAATTAATAGTAACGGGCGGTGGGGCTAATAATGTATTTTTGATGGATTGCTTGCGGGATCACTTGAATGTCATAGGAGATGTACAACTAACTATTCCAGACAAAATAATTGTTGATTTTAAAGAAGCGGCACTGATCGCTTTGATGGGATTGATGCGTATGGAAAGTGTGCCGAATTGTAAAGGACGAGTGACAGGCGCGAACCAAGACACCATCAATGGCGCGATTTATCAAGGAGGCGCAGCAACGAACTGATCCAAACATCTTACCTATCTTTCTAGTTAGTCCATTTTTACAAATGACTAAAACCACACCTATGCAACTTGGCGATCTATCCTTTCAACCACTTATCGAAGAAAAAAAATTACAGCAGCGCGTCACTGAGTTAGGTGCGCAAATAGGGGATGATTATGAAGGCAAACGTCCCATTTTTCTTTGTATTTTGAATGGCTCATTCATTTTTACTGCCGACCTTGTTCGTGCTGCGAATGTCGAATGTGAGGTCGCGTTCATGAAGCTTTCCTCTTACGAAGGCACAGCTTCTACTGGCAACGTCAAAACTATTTTTGGATTACAAATTCCAATTGAGAATCGGCATGTGGTCATCGTAGAAGATATTGTCGATACTGGACGCACAATGCAAAAGCTATTGGCAGATTTAGAAGCGTTGAAACCTGCTTCTTTAAAAATTGCCACTTTACTCTTAAAACCCGACGCGATGCAATACGCCGACCTGCAATTGGATTATGTAGGCTTTGAAATTGAAGATCGTTTTGTGGTGGGTTATGGCTTGGATTATAATGGATTGGGGCGAAATTGGACGATGATTTATGAAGTAGCGGAGGAGTGATTACGAATTACGCATTTAGTGATGGAGTTTGGATTCAGTACATTTACACTTATATCTTACAATACAACAAAGCAGGAACTACCACAACCAAAGAACTGTGCTGAACTAACCGTAATTCGTAATT
>CAYLPW010000027.1:0-11219 GCA_964385665.1 uncultured Saprospiraceae bacterium | reverse complement strand
CGTAATTCGTAATTCAAAAAAAGAGGTTATTTTCTTCGTTCTCTAACCAAGGCTTTCACCATTGCCAACTGTTCTTCAATACTCAAATTTGTATTGTCTAAATAAACAGCATCTTCTGCTTGCTTTAGCGGACTATCTTTTCGAGTACTGTCAATGAAGTCACGATGTTGGAGGTTTTCTTTAACGGCTTCGTACGTCACGACCTTCCCTTTTTGTTGCAATTCCAAATGGCGACGCTGTGTACGTTGTTCAATGGAAGCGGTGACAAACAATTTGACTTCGGCATCAGGGAAAACAACCGTTCCGATGTCACGTCCATCCATAACAATAGATTTTCGTTTTCCCATTTCTTGCTGTTGTTCTACCATTTTTCGACGAACAGCAGAGATTGCCGCTACTTCACTCACCAAACTAGAGACTTTCATCCCCCTAATAGTACCTTCCACGTTTTCATCGTTTAGGAAAGTCGTATTTTTACCCTCTATATTTTCAAAATGAATACGAATGTTTGCTAATGCTTTAGCGACAGCGACTGAGTCACTTAGCTCGACTTTTTCTCGAATAAAAAATAAAGTGACAGCTCGATACATTGCGCCAGTATCAATATAACTATAGCCAATTTTTTTACTGAGCATTTTTGCCAATGTACTTTTCCCACAAGAAGAGTGCCCATCTATGGCGATGATAATATCTTTCACTGATTATTATTTTGTTGACGCTTATTTCACAAACAAACGAGAAAAGATTTGTTTCGCTCTAGTCAAAAGGCAATCAGCCAAAAGCTCTCTACACACTTCAAAATCTGTTTCTGTATACTAGACCACTCGTCGTTCAATTGCTTTAACAAGTCGAAGAAAGTATAAATTATCGGTCAAATGAAACATTTTGTACGTTCACCTAATTTTATGCAATAGGGACGAATAAGACGAGCAAATCATTTGTCGATCTAAACTACACATTCTATGAAGTTGATATGGATACCTGTCGCACTGATGGGATTATTCACATGCGAGGGGAATAGCACTAAAGAGCCAACGCTCCCGGAGGATCAGGAAACAGAAGCTGTTGACCCATTTGCCGATTATTGGTATAGCGGAAAGGCAGAAATCAGTAGCTACGCACTCCGACAAATGCGCTACGGAGAAGCTCGAGATGGAGATGCTGTTTTGGTTTTTGTGACAGAGCCCTTTTCCGAAGAAAAGCAAGTGAAATTGGACAATGCGGAAGCGGCAGGCGAGGATAAAGTCAGCGTCCTCAAGTTGAATCAGCTACGCAAATTTAACACTGGTATCTACGACTACTCGGTGATGACTTCCGTTTTTCATCCCGTGCAAGTCGATCAATATCCTCATCCACTCAAACTGACCAATAGTATCCAAGAATGGTGTGGACAGACTTTTTTGCAGCTTAATCTAGACGGAGGAAAGTACCGAACGAGTGGCTATTCTTACTTTGAGTCCGAAGGCGACGCAATAGGAAAGGTGAAGGCGGTAATGACTGAAGATGCTCTATTTACGCATTTGCGGCTATACAAAGGTCAACTGCCAGAGGAAGAGTTGGAGTTGATTCCATCGCTTTTCTACACGCGCATGAAGCACACCTCTTTGCGGACACATACTGCTCGTATCTCTAAGCAGTCGTCCGAAAACGTAACTACTTATATTGTCGAGTATTATCACTTTCCACGAACACTGAGAATTGAGGTGGAACAAACTTTTCCGTATGCTATTTTAGGCTGGCAGGAAGAGGAAGGGACTGGCAGCGAGAAGATGATTACGCGTGCCACGCTGAAGAAGCGGGTGAATGAACCGTATTGGCAACAGAATGGGAATGAGTATGCGCCGATGCGGGTGGATTTGGGGTTAAGTCGATAGAAATTTTTGTTGCTTATACCGCTCCAACCGCTCCTCCAACCAACTCCGCTTATAAATAGACGCTGCATTATCTAATTCATCCTGGATTGCCTTTTTAGAATAATCTCCTTTCAATAAGAGCTTGAGGATGCGCAAAAAGTTATTCATACCTGTTGTGATCCCTGAATTGAGTAACTCTTTAGTAGAAAGAAGTTGAGTGAACGAATCAATATGTGACCATACTAAATTCTCATCGTGTTCATGAACTTCTACCAATGCACACATCAACTGTAACCTTCGTCTCAATTCATCGCCTAAACTAATTCCTTTCTTGTCCCTCAACAGCTCAATCACTTCATTGTACTTTTTCTCGCCAAAAAGTAGATTCGCCTTAGCGAATTGCACCGTGTGTTCGCGCTCTGCTTCGGAGAGAAACTGTCCGTGCGTTTCAATAAATTCGCTTCCCCACTCCCAGTCCTCACAATAGGTGGCTACTGCCGTAATATTGTTAAATCGAACAGCGGAAATCTTGCTATTGCTCACTAATAAGTCGTTGGCTAGTCCTTTTTTGTAGGTCTTTAAACAAGGGTGTGAAAGCTTTATTTGATTGTTGCGTATCAAATACGCATAGGTATTAACAATGAGTGTAAAACAGCGCATCAGATCGTCCCGATGAATACAGTCGAGATGCTGAAACAAAAAACTCTCTGCTTTTTCTAGCGTCTTTTTTGATTTGCCATCCAAAAGTTCTTGCAGTATCATATACAACTGGATAGTCGGTATTTGAGCCACGTCTTCATCGACTTGGACAGTCATTGGTTTGGCACATTCGGACACGATATCTCCAGTAGTCATCAACTCACAATTGACAATAAACTGAGAAAATGTAGATAAGACACGGAGGTTAAATTGAGCTTGCTGCAAAGCATCCAGATCCATTTTGGTGTAGCTTTTTAGCGTGGATTGATAGTAAACAGATTGAAAATACTGCGCTCGCTCCCAGTAGTCTACTTGTCGAGGTGTTTTGTTGGCAAAGAGTAGCGTTTTGATCTTATTCTGTACAGCTTGGTATCGGTCTATCAAGTTGGCTTTCCGATAAGCTTCCGCCAAATATTTTAGTCGTTGTAGTTGTTGCTCCTCGCTTCTAAATTCACAATCCTCTAGCGCACGTTTTACCAGTCTGGTCGTATCGCTCAAAAGATTGCCTAATCGCTTTACTTTTATCGGCTCTGCGAACAGCTCGTTAGCAATATATGATTTACTCAATTGATCTACGTTGCCGACGGACAAGCAATTGAATAGGTGATCGAATAATACTGCTTCTGCCTTTCCCGAATAATGAACTTGTATGTAATCTTGACAGCTTTGAAGTTGAAACTCATTTAAGCTGGATGCAATCTTGTAGAGTCGACTTTTGAGCATCATTCTATGTTTGTATACCTTTTAGACCAAAACATCAAATTCAGAAAGGATACAAAACGATAAAAGTTGATCAGTTGACGGGAAAAATTAGATAGTAATAATTTGATTATCAGTTGATTAGTCAATGCATCAACCTGAAGGAAGACGGGAAAGCAGCTATTTTTCTTATTGAATACTAATCCTATACACTATAATTTCGCAAGCGTAAAACGGAGAGACGAACGAGAGCATTCCTGTATCTACCCACCTTGTATAACCCCACCTTTTTTTGCCTGATACAGTTAATTACACAATCAGAGTCGTCAGAGATCAAGCGTGAATGCTTGATCCTGCTCTACTCTTTGGCAGAAGGTTAAGTAGCTATTTACTTTATACCGCCATCTTCACCCGCTCCTTCAACGCCTGTACATCATCCCGAAACCGCGCCGCCGAAATGAAATCCAGCTCCTTCGCTGCCTTCTTCATCTTGCGCTCCGTCTCCGCAATCGCTTTCTCTAGCTGATCGCGCGTCATATAGCCCACTACAGGATCAGCAGCTAAACTCGGTGCGCCATCGTCTTCGATATAGACATTTTTTTGCTTGCCTCGGATATCAAGAATAGAGCGTTTGTTGAGGATTTCTTCGCGCGTTTTACGCATCGTTTGTGGCGTGATGCCGTGTTCTTCGTTGTAGGCGATTTGGATGGCGCGACGTCGATTCGTTTCATCAATCGTCATCTGCATACTATCGGTGACTTTATCGGCGTAGAAGATGACCAACCCATTCGAGTTCCGCGCGGCACGTCCTGCCGTCTGGGTAAGCGAGCGGTCATTCCGCAGAAAGCCTTCCTTGTCTGCATCTAAAATAGCGACTAGTGATACTTCCGGTAAATCTAAACCTTCTCGTAGCAAGTTGACACCCACCAATACATCAAACTCCCCCAAGCGCAAATCGCGCAAAATTTCCACACGCTCCATCGTATCGACTTCGGAGTGAATATAGCGAACTTTGATGCTCAATTTGACCAAATATTTAGATAATTCTTCCGCCATTCGCTTCGTCAAGGTGGTGACCAAAACGCGCTCGTCTTTTTTGATGCGCTCATTGATTTCGTACATCAAATCATCAATCTGATTCAGACTTGGGCGCACTTCAATAGGTGGATCTAGCAAGCCTGTTGGTCGAATCAACTGCTCGACAATCGTACCACCTGTTTGATCGAGTTCGTAGTCGCCAGGCGTTGCGCTAACATAGACGACTTGATTGATTAAACTTTCGAATTCATTGAAATTCAACGGTCGATTGTCCATCGCAGAAGGTAGGCGGAAGCCAAAGGTGACCAAACTATTCTTGCGCGCGCGGTCGCCGCCCCACATACCTCGAACTTGTGGAAGTGTGACGTGACTTTCATCAATCAACATCAAATAGTCATCGGGAAAATAGTCCAACAAACAAAACGGACGTGTGCCAGGCTGTCTGCCATCGAAAAAGCGCGAGTAATTTTCCACCCCGTTGCAATAGCCCAATTCTTTCATCATTTCAAGATCAAAAGTCGTGCGCTCCTTGATGCGTTGCGCTTCTAAGAATAGGTTTTCTTTCTCGAAAAAATTGACTTGATGGTAGAGTTCATCTTGAATGTCGCTGATGATTTGATTCATTCGTTCTTTGGGAGCGACGTATAGGTTGGCGGGAAAAATAGCCACATGATCGAGTGTCTCTAAGGTCTTTCCACTCTCTGTTTCCAGCTTCCGAATTTCTTCTATTTCGTCTCCAAAAAAGGTGACACGATAACCAAAATCTACATACGGCAAGTTGATGTCCACTGTATCGCCACGCACGCGGAAGGTCGCCCTTTTGAAATCCGTCTCTGTCCGCGAATACAAGCTTTCTACCAACTTATACAAAAACGTATTGCGCGTGATGACTTGCCCTTTTTTAATCCGAATGATGCTTGTTTTGTAGTCTTCGGGATTGCCCATACCATAGATGCAGGAAACCGATGCGACAATAATCACGTCACGTCTTCCAGATAACAAAGAAGAAGTCGCTCGCAATCGCAATTTATCCACTTCTTCATTAATCGACAAGTCTTTTTCGATATACGTATCGGACGTACTGATGTAGGCTTCGGGCTGATAGTAGTCATAGTAAGAGACAAAATACTCGACCGCATTATCCGGAAAAAAGTCTTTGAACTCTCCGTAAAGCTGTGCCGTCAAAGTCTTGTTATGGGTCAAAATGAGGGTTGGGCGATCTAGTTCTTTGATGACATTCGCCATCGTGAACGTCTTGCCAGAACCAGTGACTCCCAGTAGTACCTGAGACGGCTCACCACGCTCTATGCCAGCTACCAATTGCTTAATCGCTTCTGGCTGATCGCCTGTTGGTTTAAAAGGAGAATCTAATTGAAAACCCATGAAATTTCTTGTCTTTGAGAGAAGGAAAATGTAGCCTTATATAACCTGTTTTGGGTGGGTAAAGTTTGGACAAAACGTTGATTTGTTGGCTATTGGCTCCTAGCTGTTGGCTGTTGGCTTGACAGTACTTTTAGGCTTTGATTCAGCGGAAAAATCATGGTGTTTTGAGCAAGATACACTTTTGCCTACTTATGCTGCTGTGACGACTGAAGCTACCTGTTGAACTAGCTAATAGCTCTTCTAGCTGACCAAATTCATTACTTCCTCAGATAACCAATGTGCGAGTAGTATTCAGAATCTAAAATAGTATTCAACTTTTTGACTGGATAGTCAATCTTTTCCAGCATCTTAATAAGACTATCTTTTAAGGGATTCAATTGCCTACGAATGACACTGTAGGAAATGGTTGGGTCTAGACCTCTATAATCATGAGCGATTCTATTGCGAAGCTTTTTGATATTTTTCCAAGGAATATGAGGATGTTCGTTGAGTAACTCGCTCTCAATCTTGTTAGTTTCTTCGCCAATAACAACCAACAGTGCTTGACAAGCATTGTAGATTAATTGTTCATCTTTCTTCAAAAACTCCTTTGGAGAATGTACATCTTTGGTATAGATTTTTATCTTCTCTATTACCTCTAAGTAGTCAAAATGTAAGCTATATTTTTGTGACTATACATGATGATTTCTTCTTCTATCTCCAATTCTATAATAGGATTAATGTAATCAACATTGACTAAATCAATTATTTCAATTTGAGTTAGATCACTTAAGAAGGACTCAAAATCATCATACTCTACCAATCCAAAATTAAGTGGATCGGTAACTCGATAAAGAACATCTAAATCACTTTCTGCATGAATATCGTTTCTAGAATAGCTACCAAATATACCTACGACCTCTGCATGGTACTTTTCTCGAGTTATCGACTTACTCTCTCTCATTTTTTGAAGAAGTGCTTCCATCGTAAAGGTTTTAGGAAAAACAGCTATCTGTCTAACATAGTTGTAAAAATCAATTGGATACCCTATTCAAATATCTTAGGCAGATTTGCAACACAAAGTAAAATTAGGCAGTTTGTCAACTTTTCAATTCAATAGTTCATCATCTAACCAAATAATTGATCCAAAAGAACAAGACCAAATAAATCCAAAGGGCATCCAAAAAATGCCAGTAGATGATGAGCAGTCGCAACTTCAATCGCTTTTCTGGATCAGAGAAATAAACCAATACACTCACGGGTTCTTTCATCTTTTTGTAAGCTTTGAATAAGAACACGCCCAAAAAAGGTAAGCCACCAATGATGTGCGCAAAGTGCAAGCCAGAAATCACATAGAGATAGGAAGCAGAGAGATTGGAATTAATAAAAATCTCTTGGGAGAAAAGCTGTCGCCAAGCCACAAACTGTAAGCCCATGAAAATGAACGAAATAATCATTGTGGCTAGTAAAGCACGTTGATAGTTTTGAGTATTGTCCTCCAAGTAAGAGCGTTTCGCCCAGAGCATCGTACCACTACTCGCTAGTAAAATGAGTGTATTGAATACGAAAAGATTGGGTAACTTGATCGGTGGCAAATCGCTTTGAATGCGAGTGTAGACAAATGAAATTGTCAAGGTCAAAAAGAGCGCACCTAGACTGATTAAGGTCAAGATCAGCAATACATTGAATGGATGAAACGCTAAGTTTTGATAGTCCGTACCGTAATCCTCCTTTATCTCCCTAGCCATTGGATTTATTTTTCTTTGCCGTTCGCCGACAACGTTCGCTACAATATTTGACTTCGTCCCATACCGTTGCCCACTTTTTGCGCCAAGTAAATGGTCGCTCACAGACTACACAAACCTTGGTAGGCAAATCCTGCTTTTTTCGCTGCTTCGGCATAGACAGTTCTCACTTTCTTGTACAACTTCATAGCAAAGGAAAGGTTTATTTCATTGAAAACTCACTTTACATTCCGAAAGCTTTCCAGATGAGCTTGAGGGGAACAAATAGGTCATTTGCCATTCCAAAACGACGTTTACGGAGTGATGTACACTATTCAATTCGACGTTGGCAAATCAATCCAAAAATTGTTACTATCCAATCCGTTCCGAATTAGCAACTGCTCGGCGTTCAGTAATTCGAGAAGAGCCAGAAAAGTAACGATGGCATGAATGCGATTCGTAATTTCTTTAAAAAGAAGCTGAAACGACGCACTGCCTTTGTGTTGCTGTAAAGTAGAAAAAATAAAATTGCGCTGCCCCTGAATGGTATATGGATATTGAACGATACGATGCACGACTTTTCGCTTTTCTCGTTCCTTTTGCTTTTGTAACAATTGCTCAAAAGTGCGTAACAACTTGAACAAGGTCACCGACTCCAACTCAGCATCGACTAACGCTTTCTCCGCTATCTTTTTTAGCTCATCCGTACGATTTCCACGCTCTTGTTGTTTAGCGCGTGTTTGCTCTAGAACACGTATTTCTTCTAATATATCTTTGTAACGCTGATATTCCAGTAATCGCTGTACTAGTTCTTCTCGAGGGTCGATTTCATTGCCTTCCTCATCTACAGATTTTCGTGGTAGTAATAGTTTTGCTTTGATGCGACATAGACTTGCTGCGACGACAATAAATTCACTTGCCAAATCAATGTTGAGCAGTTCCATCTCTCGGATATAGGATAAGAAATCGTCTGTGATTTTCGAGATTGGAATGTCATCAATATCCAATTCATCTCGCTCAATAAAGAACAACAGCAGATCGAATGGTCCTTCAAAAACAGGCAATATTATTTTGTACGTATCCGTCATCTACTCAAAATTTTTAGGTATGTGCATCGTAATATAAATCATTATTTGGAGGAACTTATTCAATTTTGTTCACCAATTGAAAAAGAATTGTTAATTTTGATTTATAATTTTGTAGTAACGATAGGAGTACTATCCAAATTATTACTATGTTTGTTCTGTCAGCAACTCGTATTTTCCATACAAATTGACCATAAAGTAAACAATCGGGTGATTTCTTTTTTACAGGGCGGTGCTGTTTTCAGCATTCGCCTTTTTTTAAGCAGCTTTGCTGCGGCTGTTGGCTGTTCAGCGATGATAGCTTGGATTCACATCTTCTTCTTTATAGTTCTTCCATTTATATACATATAGAAAAGCGATACTCAAATTATCTTGAATATCGCTTTCAGGTTCTAACAAAACCTTTGATTCATAATGGAATTAGCCAATAGCCCATCTACTTATTTGGCTGCGGCGTCGTTCTCAAATACGGCTTAATGACTTTGTGCCCTTTTGGAAAACGCGCTGGAATATCCTCAGTTGCGATAGATGGAGAAACAACAACATCTTGTCCATCTTCCCAATCTGCTGGTGTGGCCACACTATGGTTAGCCGTCAACTGAAGCGAATCAATAACACGTATGATCTCTAAGAAGTTACGTCCAGTCGAGGGTGGATACGTCAACGTTAGTTTCACCTTTTTGTCTGGTCCGATGACGAATACAGAGCGTACCGTTGTTTTTTCCGTCTGCTCTGGATGAATCATATCATACAGTTCCGCCACTTTGCGGTCTTCGTCCGCGATGACTGGAAAATTCATGGCTACACCTTGTGTTTCTTCAATATCTTTTAGCCAATCCATGTGACTGTCCAACGGATCGACGCTGACAGCAATAGCTTTTACATTCCGCTTGTCAAACTCAGACTTCAAGGCCGCAGTACGTCCTAATTCAGTCGTACAAACTGGCGTAAAATCAGCAGGGTGAGAAAATAGTAATCCCCAGCCGTCGCCCAGCCAATCGTGGAAAGAAATTTCGCCCATCGTTGTTTGAGCGGTAAAATCAGGTGCGACTTCTCCTAATCGAATTGCCATAATAGTTTCTAACTTTTAGATGATTTCAATAAATAGTGATACAAGGAAATAGTAAGCTATCTCCTGTAATTAATACAATTAAACATTCGCTTTCGTTGCATCTCTACTAGAAATGAATAAAGGAGCAGGTAAGAATTGAGAATTATTTGTAGACGTAGATATCGTACCTTTGACGACTACACCATACGATTGTTAAATATATTTTCAATAAAAAAGTTAGAATTAAATACATGCAACCACTACCGCACATCCCTCCCTTCAAAACCAAAGTGGTCGAACCAGTTTACTTCCGTACGCGAGAAGAACGCATCGCTAAAATCAAGGAAGTCCACTACAACTTATTCAACTTACATAGCGATTGGGTCGTCGTCGATTTGATTACCGATTCTGGCACGGGCGCGATGAGCGAACAGCAATGGGCAGAAGTCATGTTAGGCGATGAAAGTTATGCTGGTTCGGAGTCCTACTTTAAGTTGAAACGCTCCATTAAAAGGATTATGGGTTTTGACTATGTGGCACCGACACATCAAGGTCGAGCGGCGGAGAATATTTTGTTTTCAGCGGTGGTCAAAGAAGGAGACATCATTCCTGGCAACGCGCATTTCGACACCACAAAAGGGCATATCGAGTTCCGAAAAGCACACGCATTGGATTGCACGATTCAAGAAGCATTTGATACTTCTGTCGATCATCCCTTCAAAGGAAATATTGACTTAGATAAACTGGAATCGGTCATCAAAAAATATGGTCGCGAGCGCATTCCTTTCATCAACATTACAGTGACCTGCAATACGGTTGGCGGGCAGCCAGTTTCGCTCGAAAATATGTTGGCAACGCGCGCTTTAGCTCAAAAATATGGGATTCCAGTCTTCATGGATATTGCTCGCTATGCCGAAAATGCGTATTTCATTAAGTCCCGAGAAGCGAAGTATCAGCATTGGAGCATTGAAGAAATTGTTCACGAGATGTTTCGAGATGTGGATGTTGTTTGGATGAGTAGTAAGAAAGATGGGCTGGTCAATATTGGTGGGTTCATTGCGCTGAATGACGAAGCACTCTACGATAAACTAGGGCAATATACCATCATCTACGAAGGCTTTTTGACCTATGGCGGCATGAGTGGTCGAGCGATGGGCGCACTGGCAGTCGGACTGGAAGAAGGCATCGAATACGACTATCTGCACGACCGCATTGAGCAAGTCCAATATCTAGCGACTCAACTAAAAGCACACAACATCCCGATTCAAGAACCAGTCGGTGGACACGCTCTTTACATTGACGCGAAACGCTTGTTGCCGCACATTCCACAGTCGCAATATCCAGCGCAACTGCTCGGCGTAGAAGCCTACATCGAAGGCGGTGTGCGTGGCGTAGAAATCGGAACGTTGCTGGCAGATCGTGACCCCATGACTGGCAAAGATCGACTACCGAAAATGGAACTGCTGCGTCTAGCGATTCCACGTCGGGTCTATTCGCGCAATCACATGGACTACGTGGCGGCGACCCTAGGCAATGTGGCGGCGAGAAGTAAAGAACTGAAAAGTGGATTCCGCATCAAGAAGCAAGCAGATATTTTGCGACATTTTACAGTTGAATTGGAACGGGCGGCAGTTACAGTTGCGCACGCAGTTGTTTAAAATAAGTAGGTGCTTGTAGCAAGCGACTGCCGTACCAAGAAAAATAGGTG
>CAYLPW010000026.1:0-32686 GCA_964385665.1 uncultured Saprospiraceae bacterium | reverse complement strand
TCATCGTTTTCTATTCTTAATAAAAAATCAGTGTGTTCCGTTGCTGTTATATTTCGTCAATGTTCTACTGTATTCAAATACATCCAGTAGATGTAGTCGCATCGCCTCGGCGGCTTCGTCTGGTCGTTGTGCAATGATGTGATCAAAAATGACTTGATGTTCTTTCACGGATTGATAAATGCGCTCTTTCTTACAGACATCTAGCTGAATAAAGCTATTGATGATGTCTGGTGTAATGATGAGCATCAGTGATTTCAGTACTGAGTTTTTGCTTGCTTCTGCTATTTTCAAGTGAAACATCAAATCTTCTTCTACTGCCTGTGCGCCTTCTTCTACTTTCGCTTTATGCGTCAGTAAGGCTTCTCTAATAACCTCAATGTCCTTATCTGTTCGACGAGTTGCTGCCAAACTAGCAGACTGGGTTTCCAATAATTGGCGCGTCTCTACCAGAGAGGCAAAGTCGCTATTTTCTATTTTCAACACATCGGTGATTAAGCCTTCTAGCGCGGTGATACCCATGCCCGCTACAATCGTTCCACTTTGAGGCAGTGTTCTCAAAATACCATAGAACTCCAGCTTTCGGATCGCGTCGCGCACATGTGTTCTACTGACACCTAATCGATCTGCCAACTTTCGTTCTGGTGGCAATCGATCACCCGATTTCAACTGACCAGAAGTAATCAATCCTCTAATTTGCCGAATAATTTTATCAACTGGTGTCTCTATCGTAATCTCTTGAAAGTTGCTCAATACGTCCATTGTGTCTAAGTTGGTAGTTCAGTTTTTGGTCGACTTTAAATTGGTCAACCAATTTTTGGTAGAACAAATCTAGGTTTATTTTTTTATTCAGCAAATAATTTGTTGCTTTTTTTGTTTTTGCTTGTGTTTCTTTCGGAAATGGAGCATTAAACCGATGAGATAGTTGGAAAAGGAAAGAGGTGTTTCCCAATTTCGATACTTAATAAGAGTACTGAGCGCGTTACTTATTATTGACTATTTATATATTCGCTGCTTCTAGTTGATTCATTAAATCGCATAAATACACTGACATGACAAAATTTAGTCTCTTCTCGATGACATTGCTGTTAACAACAAAATAGGGGGAAATTTTAGAAGGCATAGCAAAGCGATATATTATGGTGAATGCGTTAGGTAACAAATGTTACACCATAGGACACTAGACAACCTT
Source organism: uncultured Saprospiraceae bacterium (assembly GCA_964385665.1). GTDB lineage: Bacteria > Bacteroidota > Bacteroidia > Chitinophagales > Saprospiraceae > JAAUTG01. Next base: position 31,497 of record CAYLPW010000026.1, on the reverse strand, counting down.
ACCTTTGAAGTGCTAATTGAAACATCATGAAACTCAAATCAATCAAGATGATAGTGAGTAGATGTATACAAGTTGTCTAGCAAAAGCCGCTTACTACATCGAATCGAATGCTGAGGCAATTATTATTGATCCACCTCAACTGACTATACAGGTGCATAGTACCAATTCGATTAAAATTAGATAGTCAAAATTAAAAGTAATAATGAATATCAAACGCTTCTATGACGAAGGATTGGCACACGCTTCTTATGCCATTCTATCCGATCAACAAATCATGTTAGTTGACCCTGCTCGGAATCCGCAACCATATTATGACTATGCAACAGAAAACGAGGCAAAAATTATAGGCATCATCGAAACCCATCCACATGCCGATTTTGTGAGTAGTCATCTAGAGATTCACCAGACGACAAAAGCGACCATCTACACCAGCGAAAAAACAGGAGCAGACTACCCACACGAATTTTTTGACGGCAATAAGGTTATCCAATTGGGAAGCGCCCAGCTAAAAGCCCTAGATACGCCAGGACACTCACCAGATAGCATCAGCGTATTGGTGCTAGACGAAGAAGGAAAGCAGCATGCCGTTTTTACAGGTGATACTTTATTCATTGGCGATGTAGGTCGTCCCGATTTGCGCGAAAATGCTGGGAATATTCAAAGCAAGCGAGAAGATTTAGCCCGCCAAATGTATCACTCCACGCGCGAAGTATTGATGCAATTGGACGAACACGTTGTCGTCTATCCCACACATGGTGCAGGAAGTTTGTGTGGAAAAGGAATGAGCGATGAATTGAGTAGTACCATCGGTAAGCAACTAAAGGAAAATGATGCCTTGCAACCGATGAGCGAGGATGAATTTGTAGCTTGGTTGCTAGAAGGGCAGCCGTTCATTCCCAAGTATTTTGGTTTCAATGTCGACGTGAATAAAAATGGTGCAGACAGTTACCAAAAAAGTATGGATGCTGTTCCTCATCTTTCCAGTCAGCCGAAGCAGCCACTTTCTGATGGATTTATTATAGACACTCGACCTGAAGAAGCGTTCAAAGCGAATCATTATCCAGGTGCGATCAACATCATGGATGGCAATAAATTTGAAACTTGGTTAGGTTCTATTATTGATCCAAAAGAACGCTTTTACCTAATTGCAAAAGATGACGATACCTTGAAAACGGTTGTTCAAAAAGCAGCCAAAATCGGGTACGAAGCGCATACCTTAGGTGGATTCGTGTTTGCAAACGAAGCGGCAAACGCCAAAATGGAACAGCTAGATATAGCAGATTTTAAAGTCCACAAAACCAATTATACCATCGTTGACATCCGCAATCAAAGTGAAGCAACCGAAGGAAAATTCTTCGACCACGCTATTAATATTCCACTGCCAGAACTGCGCGAACGGGCAGAAGAAATTCCAACGGATAAGCCAATCGTGGTACACTGTGCAGGCGGTTATCGTTCAGCAGCAGGCTCTAGTATTGTAGATGCATTGCTGGGCGACCGTACTGATGTGTATGATTTGAGTGAGGCAGTGGAGGAGTTTAAGTAAAAGTAAGTCGACATGAAGCATCTCTTTCTTATCAGTTGCAGTATTTTGTTGTTAGCAAATTGTTCCGAGATTTCTTCCACTTCCTCGGCAAGTGAAGGTGACCAAGAGTGGATAGAACAAGGACAACGAATAGCAGCAGCCACTTTCGCCACTCTGTCCCAACAATTGCAGCACGCGCTAAAAGAGGGTGGTGTTCCCAACGCTGTACAGTATTGTAATTTGGCAGCTTATCCACTGACGGATAGCTTGGCGAACGCACACGATGCACACATTCGTAGAGCGACTTTGAAGGCACGAAATCCTCAGAATCGGGCAACTGCTGAGGAGGAATTAGTCATCCAGCAATATGCGACTGCTATGGAAAAAGGAGAAGTTATCAAGCCCATGCTCAAACACAGCGATGAGGAAGAAATTTCTTTTTATGCTCCAATTGTAGTTGGTGAACTCTGCTTAAAATGTCATGGTGAACTAGGCGAAACGCTCACAGCAGAAAACTATGCCCATATTCTAAAAACGTACCCTGAGGATCAAGCGATTGCTTATAAAAGTGGCGAGTTAAGAGGAGTTTGGCACATTAAATTAGCTAGTCCATAGCGTTTTTCTTTACGATTTATCTTATTTTGTTCTATTGGTGAATTGCCAATCATGAAGACAAAACGAGATGAACAAGAACAACGAACAGACAGCTAGATGGAATCAATTGGAAGCCTATTTAGGCGAGTTTGTGTACGGCGGCATTGATGGGTGTGTGACCACATTTGCGGTGGTAGCAGGTGCAGTAGGTGCAGGTCTAGATAGTGCCATCATCATCATATTGGGCTTCGCCAATTTGTTAGCAGATGGCTTTGCAATGTCTATTGGTGCGTATTTGTCCACCAAAACGGAGCACGACAATTTTGAGAAATACGTCCGCAACGAATCCATAAAAGTGGAGCAAAACGCGGCAGACGAACGACAAAAAATCCGAGCCATTTATAGTGCGAAAGGATTTGACGGGCAATTATTGGAGGAAGTGGTACAAATTATCACTGGCGACAAAAGGCAATGGGTAGATGACATTATGCGGAATGAATTCGGGGCGATGGAGCGCAATAAATCGCCCATCACGATAGGCTTTGTTACCTACGTTTCTTTCCTATCAATTGGTTTAATTCCATTGTTAATTTATGTGTTGGATTACTTCCGACCGCTTCAAGCTGACCTATTTTTGTACGCTTCTTTACTGACTGCTGTGGGCTTTATCCTCATCGGTTGGATGAAGGCAAATGTGAATGAAAAAAGCAAAATCAAGAGCATCGCTGAAACGCTAGCATTGGGTATTGTGGCTGCTAGCGTCTCCTATTTTGTGGGTGATTTGTTGGAGAATTTATTTTAGATTTCAATCTATTAAGTTTCTGCTTTCATTCAAAACCGAACCCCGAAAGATTTCAGGGTAAATTTGATTATTTCACATTCCTAAAACGCGACTTTCCTCATACTTGTCTCAAACATTATTATTCCTCTCTGAAAAGATCCTCCTTCCCCTTTTTGCGAAAAGAGGTAAGTCCAGCACCTCATTCCTCATCCAATCAGAAAAATTATAACAAATTCAACAATGAAGCACGTAAATGTAAACTAGATTACTTTGAGGCTAGTCTATTCAGAGAAGAGAGATAGGGTTCCCTATTTCTGAATTACAGCGCAAGTATAGCCTTAGCCACAGTGAGATCCTATCCTCGAAAGCTTTCGGACATAATTGGTATTATATGAATTAAAGAAAATGAAACGTACAGAAGCCCTGTTACAGTTTGGGAATTTTCCTCTAAAGGCAGATCAGCGTAACCTATGTTACGCAGCCAGAACTCAGAGTAGCCCATCTTTGCAGCATCATGCTACTAATAGACAACAAAATGATGGACATAATAACTCAACCTTGGGCGTGGTATGTTGCAGGACTCATAATACCAAATTCAATAATGAATTACGTCACAAAAGCTATCGGGACGTAATTGGTACAATAGCTTTAGTGCTGTTTCTTTTCCTCTGCTTCAGAGAAAATTCTGGTTTGTCCTCTTTCTTTCAGTCCTAAAAGCAGAAGCATTACACGCCACTTCATAGGAGGTACGATTTTTGGCTCAGGCATTAGCTGGATCTTGTCCTGGTTCCATGTTTGTTCTAGTGGACGATGGTGATTTGTCGCTTCTCATTGTTACTTGGGGAGTCGTGCTGGGGACGTTTGTATATGGCTTGTTTCGCAGCAAACTTCTAAGTACTTGAATGTAAATAAACGTCACTTTTGACCTAGCTAATTTTTCGTTAATCAAGGCAGATTTTTCTTGCATAACTGGTTATGGAAGAGAAATCTAACGCCGAGTAGCGGGAAAATAGTCCGTCAATGAAAGTGTCGATTATTTGGGTTCACGTACTTATGCTAAATAGTTCTTTTCAAAAAGCAATAAAAGCAAAATAAGATGAAGCAATATTTGCCTTTCTTAAATTGGATAAAAAACTACAACCATAAGGATCTCAGTGGTGATCTATCCGCAGGACTTACCGTTGGTGTTATGCTGATTCCGCAAGGGATGGCATATTCGATGCTGGCAGGCTTACCGCCCATATATGGCTTATATGCTTCTACTATTCCTTTGTTGATCTATGCCCTATTTGGGACATCTCGCCAGTTGGCAGTCGGACCAGTGGCGATGGTCGCGCTTTTAGTATCGAGTGGCGTAGGTGCACTAGCAGAAATTGGTTCTAACGAGTTCATTAGTCTTGCCATTTTGCTTGCCCTCATGGTAGGTACGATACAGTTTGCGATGGGTGTTTTTCGTTTGGGTTTTATTGTCAACTTCCTATCGCATCCTGTCATTGCAGGTTTTACTTCAGCCGCTGCATTGATTATTGGGTTCAGCCAATTAAAACACCTACTAGGTATCAATATTCCGAGAGGAAAAGTACACGAAACGATTCTCAATGTTGCTCAAAATATAGACCAAATCAATCTTCCCACACTTGCGCTAGGTGGTGTAGCCATTGTGGTACTTTTAGCCATAAAGCGTATGAAGCGACGTATTCCTGGCCCACTGATTGTAGTACTTCTAGGTATTGCTGCGGTCTATGTACTGCAACTCACTACACTAGGAGTAAAAGTAGTAGGAGAAGTACCAAGCGGACTACCAAGTTTTAGTAGCCCTGCGATTAGCTTAGGAGCGATACAAATACTACTACCTACGGCACTGGCCATTGCTTTTGTGAGTTTTATGGAGTCTATTGCTGTTGCCAAAGCCATACAGAAAAAGCATAAAGACTATGAAATCAACAACAATCAAGAACTCATTGGATTGGGACTGGCAAATATTTTTGGCTCATTTTTCAAAGCATTCCCCGTTACAGGTGGTTTTTCACGGACAGCAGTAAATGATCAAGCAGGCGCAAAAACGGGCTTGGCAGCCATTATCAGTGCTGTACTTATTGTATTAACCTTACTTTTCCTGACCACCTACTTTTACCATCTACCCACTGCTATTCTATCTGCTATCATCATGGTAGCTGTGTTTGGTTTGATAGATGTGAAGGAAGCCAAGCATCTTTGGCAAACAGATAAGCGCGATTTTTCGCTATTTATGATTACTAATATTGGTACATTGGCGCTGGGTATCGAAGAGGGCATTTTGCTCGGTGCTGCACTCTCGCTCGGGGCGGTTATTTACAACATTTCTTATCCACATATAGCCGTTTTGGGAAAAGCACAAGACAGCAATATTTATCGAAATATAAATCGTTTCGATGATGTACAGCAGCTTGACGACACACTCATTATTCGTTTTGATGCACGGCTATACTTTGCGAATATCAATTACTTCAAAGCTTTCGTTTGGCGGCAAATACAGCAACGTCCGAACCTCAAATTTTTCATACTGGATGCAGGAGCAATTAATGGCTTGGACTCTAGTGCGATCCATGCATTAGAAGATATGTTGGAAGAAATGCACCAACAAGGTATTCGCTTTTATATAGTCCATGTAAAAGGTCCTGTTCGCGATAAGCTCAAACGAGGACATTTGCTACATAAAATCGGGGAAGAGCACATACTCAACAATGTGCAAGAAGCCGTAGACATTATTGAACACAGCACGCATCCTTCTACTAATAGCAGGCAATATGCTTTGCAAACCAATACGTAAACCGCAGCAGAATAAGCCGTAGGATAGTTGTTATAAATTAATATTTATGATAATTTTTCTTATAATTTCTATCATTTTCTAAACTTAATGAGTGGTGAGGGTCAAAGAAAGAATAAGTCTGATGATCGGACTTCTGATATGTACTGTTGTGTTTAGTCAAAAAGGGCATGACTCTGAAGTGCAACATGAAAAAGTAGAATCGCTAAAAGATTTTTTCACTCGCGGGCATTTGCATGGACATATTAGGAATTACTTCATGGCTACGATCAATGAAGGCGAACTTTCAGATTATTGGTCAAATGCAACAGGTGGAGCTATTAAGTACGAAACGTATAGTTGGAAAGGCTTACAGTTTGGAGTAAAAGGAATTTTTACCTATCAGACATTCTCGGCTGACCTGAATGAACAAGACGAACAAGTCTTGAAGGGAGCAAAGTGGGAGAAAGAACTGTATGATATTAATAGACCGTTTGAAAAAAGAGACCTGGATAGGTTAGAGGAGTTGTATATCAAGTACAACCACAAAAAGTCATTCATTCAATTTGGAAAGATTGATATCAACACAAGCCCCTTGCTATTGCGTCGAGACGGAAGGATGAAACCATTTGTGTATAGAGGACTATGGGGCGAGTTATATGAACTGGACCATCAATCTATATATGCAGGCTGGATAAGTGGCGTATCCCCACGAGGAATGACGGAATGGTTCTCCATCAACGAAGCAATCGGTCAACTCAATAATGGCTTCCAGTACGATGGCTCAAAAGCGGAATATCACGAATTTGCAGCGACCAGAGGCATAGGCGTTTTAGGCTATAAATTGAAAATGAAAAATATATCCCTTCAAGCATGGGATTATTATTTTGATCGAATGTATAATACTCTTTGGCTACAAGCAGATTATGATAGGGAAAACCTATTCGGTGGAGTTCAATACGTTATACAAAATGCTTGTACTTATCAAGGTGAAATAGCGTTTGAACATCGTTATTTTCAGCCTGATGAGATGACGAATGTATTGGCTGCCCAAATCGGCTACCAATCAACAGACAAGTCCTTTAAACTATCTTCTTCTTTTCTTCATGGATTTGATACTGGTCGATTTTTGTTTCCGAAAGAATTAGGTCGAGAAAACTTTTACGTATCTCAACCGCGTAGTTGGATAGATGGCTATGGTTTAGTCAATGTATATATGCTGCGAGGACGATTCCAACCCAGTAGTGAGCAATGGAAAGGACTATCTCTCGATATGAGACTTTCCTATACCGATGCGCCAGACCAAAACGATTTTGCGAACAATAAGTATGGTCGAACAGATTTTGCTCAAACAACGCTTTTGACAAAGTACGCTTTTCAGAAGCAGTTGAAAGGGTTGGAAATGACGTTACTCTATATTTTGAAAGTTAGTCCTAATCAGGAATTGACTCCTTCAGAAACATTCTACAACACTAATCTTCACCACCTCAACTTAATAGCAAATATCAATTTTTAAGTAGCAGATTCTATTGAGGATAGTAAAGAATATGCGGTACAAGTAAATAGTAATCACAATTAGAAAAACATGAATAATGTAAAAGATACACTTGCCATTAACCGAACTAAATTAGTCAATCAGCTACTACGCAACAAGTCTACTCGTTTCAGCAAACAATTAGTCTGTTGTTTTTATACTCTTCTAAGGGGGAATGACTCCGTAACAAATGTTACGATTATTGCGCTGCTGAGGTAACAAATGTTACTATTCCTTAATGTACTTGCCCATATCTTTGAAGCATTAATTAATCACTCAAATACAAACAAAATGACAGTAGAACAAATATATACGGGTTGTTTAGCAGAAGCTGCTTACTACATCGAATCCAACGGAGAAGCAGTGATCATTGACCCATTGAGAGAGACGCAGCCTTACTTGGAAAGAGCTGAAAAAGATGGCGCAAAAATCAAGTATATTTTTGAAACCCATTTCCATGCTGACTTTGTATCAGGGCATATTGACCTCGCTGAAAAAACGGGTGCTAAAATTGTATATGGCCCCACATCCATGGAAACTGGTTTTGAAAAGCTGGTAGCGGAAGATGGTCAAATCTTTAAGGTTGGAGACGCGACCATTGAGGTACTACATACTCCAGGTCACACCATGGAAAGTAGTTGTTTTCTATTGCGCGACGAAGACGGTAAAGGGGTAGGACTATTTACAGGAGATACTTTATTCATTGGTGATGTTGGTCGTCCAGACTTGGCTCAAAAAGTAATTGCGGACTTGACACAAGACAAGTTAGCTCGTCACCTATTTGCCTCCTTACGAAACAAGATCATGCCGTTGTCAGATGACATTATCGTCTATCCAGGGCACGGAGCAGGTTCTGCTTGTGGGAAGAATATGAGTAAAGAAACGACTGATACTTTGGGCAATCAGAAGAAAACCAACTACGCCCTTAGAGCGGATATGACCGAACAGGAATTTGTTGATGAAGTACTAGATGGCTTGATGCCTCCTCCTGGATATTTTCCTCAAAATGTCTTATTAAACATTAAAGGCTACGATAGCTTAGATGAAGTGCTAGAACAAGGTACAAAAGCATTGTCTGTCGAAGAATTTGAACTTGTTGCCAACGAAACAGAGGCGTTGATAATTGACACAAGATCAAAAGACGATTTTAGAAAGGGCTACATCCCTAATTCTATTTTCATTGGAATTGATGGGAGCTTTGCCACCTGGGTTGGCACTTTGATTCCAGACGTCAAGCAAGAGCTATTGATTGTTGCAGACGAAGACAGAGTAGAAGAGGTTGTGACTCGATTAGCACGCGTAGGTTATGACAATGCCAAAGGCTACCTAGAAGGTGGTTTTGACGCTTGGAAAGCAACTGGAAAGGATGTAGATACAGTCGAAACGGTGACGGTAGAGCAGTTGGCAGGTATAGAGAATCCTACAATCATGGATGTCCGTAAGGCAAGCGAATACAATAGTGAACACGTCCTTGAAGCGATCAATGCACCACTGGATTATATCAATGAAAGCATGAAAAAAGTGGTTGCTGAAAGTAAGCACTACGTTCATTGTGCAAGTGGATATCGCTCTATGATCTTTATCTCTATTCTACAAGCGAGAGGCTATAGAAATTTAGTGGATATTGAAGGTGGTTTTAAAACGGTGAAAGAGGCAGGTCAATTCAAGGTATCTGACTATGTCTGTCCTACCACCATGCTTTAATAGAAATTGAATATGGTTCTCTGAAAATTTTTGTGATTTTGCTTCAATAGGTTGATGGAGTTTCAACAACTAATCGAGGAATTTACCATTCCTCCAAGGGGTCATGACCCCTTGGAACGATCGTTCAATCGGCTACTACGTACCTCTTTTTTATCCGTTTGTTTTATGAATGGCAATTAACGCATTGGCTTACTGGATTGTAATAAATGGGTTGAAACCCATTAGACTATTAGTTAGTCCACAATAATTTTCAAAGAACCTTGAATATTTAGGGTTACTAAGACTTTTGCTACCATGCATTAAAAATTCTAGTAGCCCTTTAAATTATAAAAAACTAACAATGGAAGAAGTTAAAAATAGTATGCCACGAATTGGTGATGATGCACCAGATTTTGAAGCAGTAACAACAAAAGGTAAAATTAAATTTTCCGAATTTGCTAAAGACAAATGGGTTGTCTTATTCTCACACCCTGCGGACTTTACGCCTGTATGTACTACAGAGATGAGTGGCTTTGCTCAACGAAAACCAGCGTTCGATGCACTCAACACAGAATTGATGGGATTAAGTATCGACAGCGTACATGCTCACTTAGGTTGGGTGAATAATGTCCATAAAAACACTGGTGTATTATTCGATTTTCCCATCATTGCAGACCTAGATATGGCGGTGTCTAAAAAATATGGGATGCTTCAGCCCAATGCAAGTACAACGGCTGCGGTAAGAGCCGTATTCTTTATCGACCCTAACAAAAAAATTCAGCTCATCATGTACTACCCGATGAATGTAGGTAGAAATATGGATGAAATTTTGAGAGCACTCGAAGCCTTGCAAGTGGCAGCAAAACATAAAGTTGCCTTGCCGCTCGATTGGAAAAAAGGAGATAAAGTGATTATCCCTCCACCAAAAACAATGGAAGAAATGGCGGCAAGAAATGCGGATGATTCCTGTGAAAAAGTGGACTTCTACCTGTGCAAGAAAGAGTTGGCTCTTAACTAAAAATGAAATAATGAAATTTCTAATAATACTCATAGCCTTGGTTTTTCTACTGGGGCTTTTTTCTTTTGTGAAAAATCAGAAAGGAAATGGCATACATCATCCTGCTATTCGTAGTATTAATGAAGCTCAATTAAAGGAGCGGATTAGTCAGGATACATCTATGCAGTTTGTAGATGTCCGTACTGCCCTAGAGTACAGTAAAGGACATATCAAACCTGCGGTCAATATAGATTACATGAGCAAGGGATTTGTAGCGCAATTCAATTCTTATAACAAAGAAGAACCGCTATACATCTATTGTAGAAGTGGAAAGAGAAGCGGAAAGGCAGCTATGCGTCTAGCCGAAGAAGGGTTTACCGAAATATACGATTTAGAAGGAGGAATTTTAGAATGGAATAAGTCTAAATAGGAAAGAGGATAGTCGAGCCTGCTTTTTTAAAGTGTAATAGTAGCATTTTTACTGAGACGAACTCATCCAGAGTAGGTATCCATCAGATAGTGCTATTGACTATAAAAATGAAGACTAGAGCGGAATGTAGAGTATTACTTCTTATGACTCATCACTTAAATAATAAGTCAAATCATGGACGTTGAAATATTATCGAGAATACAATTTGCCTTCACCGTGGCGTTCCACTACATCTATCCGCCACTGAGTATAGGAATTGGCTTGCTACTGGTCATTTTTGAAGGTATGTACCTGCGCACGAAGAACAAAGCGTATGAACAACTGACCCGTTTTTGGATCAAAATTTTCGCGCTTACTTTTGGTATTGGTGTTGCCACAGGCATCGTTATGGAGTTTGAATTTGGTACCAATTGGGCAACCTACTCGCGCTATGTTGGCGACGTGTTTGGTAGTGCTTTGGCAGCAGAGGGATTGTTTGCTTTTGCACTGGAAAGTGGCTTTTTGGGTATTCTGCTGTTTGGGTGGAATAGAGTAACGCCCGTCGTCCATTTTATATCAACCATTGGCGTATTTCTAGGCTCTATGTTTTCCGCCATTTGGATCGTAGTTGCCAATAGTTGGATGCAAACGCCAGCGGGATTTCACATTGTCGGTGAAGGTATGGAAGCGCGTGCAGAGATCACCGATTTTTGGGCGATGGTCTTTAATCCTTCCAGCATTGATCGCATTACGCACGTTTGGATTGGTGCTTTTTTAGCGGGCGCATTCTTGGTGTTGAGTGTACACGCTTATTACATTTTGAAAAATAGGCACGTAGAAATTTCTAAACAAGCGTTCAAAATCGCGCTACTCGTCGCTGGTTTCTTCTCGCTCTCTCAGCTTTTTACTGGACACCGTTCAGCAGAAGGCGTCGCGCACAATCAGCCAGCTAAATTAGCAGCTATGGAGGGGCACTTCGATAGCCTAGCAGTCGCCGATATGTACTTATTAGGATGGGTCGATAAAGAAGAAAAGGAAGTAACAGGCATCTCTATTCCTAAAGGATTGACGTTTCTGTTGCACCAAGATTTTGAAACACCAGTCATAGGATTGGATGCCTTTCCGAAAGAAGATCAACCATCTGCTGTGAACGCCATTTTCCAATTTTATCACCTGATGGTCGCCATCGGAATGACCTTAATTGGGATGACCTTGCTCGCTTTATTTTTTCTATATCGAAAGACACTATTTGAAAAGCGGTGGCTGCTGTGGGCGTTCGTCTTTGCTGTCCTCCTCCCTCAGTTAGCCAATCAGTTTGGCTGGTATTCTGCTGAAATGGGGCGACAGCCTTGGGTGGTTTACAACATTCTGCGTACATCCGATGCTCTTTCCGCAGCCGTGACTGCCGAGCAAGTACTGTTTTCACTCATCATGTTTACGATTGTCTATGTAATTCTTTTTGGTCTCTTCATCTATTTGTTGAATAAAAAGATCAAACACGGAATAGGTGACGATGAGCAATTATTGAAACGACCTTTTCACCGCTCACAAAAAGAAATTGTAGCCAAGTAAAATAGCAAACACACTATGGAAACTTTATTAGGTATAGATTATCCGACGCTGTGGTTTTTGGTCGTAGGTGGCGTTTTTTCTGGCTACGCGATCTTAGACGGTTTTGATCTAGGTGCAGGTGCGATGCATCTGTTTTTCAAAAAAGACAAAAGCCGACGTATCGCGCTCAACGCGGTCGGTCCTGTTTGGGATGGGAACGAAGTTTGGCTAGTCATTGGCGGTGGTACACTGTTTGCAGGATTTCCCGTGATGTACGCCACGCTACTTTCCGCGATGTATATTCCATTCATGCTGTTTCTGCTTTTTATCATTCTACGGGCAGTTTCTATTGAATTTAGGAGCAAGGAAGAAATGAAATGGTGGCGCAAAACGTGGGACATTGTATACAGCGTTTCTAGCATGATGCTGGCACTTTGTTTGGGAATTGTCTTAGGGAATGTCTTGCACGGGATGCCATTGGATGAAAACTTTGAGTACGAAGGCAATTGGTTTGCATTTTTCAATTTCTATGCGATTCTCACTGGTTTGACCACGCTTGCCTTGATGACCTTACACGGTGGTATTTATCTATGCTTGAAAACAGAAGGCAAGTTGTTTGATAAAGTGGAGCGACTGCTCAAATACGCGGTCTTCATTTTTGTGGCGTTGTTCATTGCTTTGAGTATCTATTCGTTGACGACCTATCCTCATTTATCGGATAAATTTAGAGCAACTCCCATTTTAGGAATTGTTCCCCTGCTAGCAATACTTTCTATTGCCAATATCCCTCACTTATTGAACAAGCGGCGCTTTCTTCGGGCGTTCATCTTTTCGTCACTCACGTTTGCTTTTTTGCTCATCATTGTTGCGATTGAGTTGTATCCTCAACTATTATTTGCCAACAATGACCCTAGCAACAGCATCACTATTTACAATGCAGCCTCTTCTGATAAGTCGTTGGGTATCATGCTATTGATCGCAGCCATAGGTACACCGCTCATTGTCGCTTACACCTATTTTGTCTATCGCGCTTTTTGGGGGAAAGTGAAGATGGATGAGACGAGTTACTAATGACATCTTTGCTTTTTTCTAGGCAAAACTGCAATTATGTGAGTAACATTTGTTACCAACTGTCACCCTTATTAGAAGTATCTTTATGTATTGTAAAACGATAGAGTAGAATTGAATTTTATGGGAATTATTAAGAAAGGATCGAAGCTATACAGTATGTTTTTTTTGAAGTGTCCGAAATGCCATGAGGGGGATCTATTTCCTACTGGTAGCTTTAGCTTTCAGCGCCCTTTTGACATGTACGACCGTTGCCCAAATTGCAACTTCAACTATTGGCCTGAACCTGGTTACTACTATGGAGCTATGTTTATGTCGTACATCATTTCAGGTTGGTTTTGTATTGGTTTCGTGCTGCTATTTCATTGGGTATTCGATTTTGGCATGACTGCTTCTTTTGGATTGCTCATTGGCTTTCTAGCTGTCATTTTTGTGTGGTATTTTCGTTTCTCTAGAGCGATGTGGCTAAATATCAATTACAAATATGAGCCAGATTGGAAAGAGCGAGAGGCAACTGAAAAACGATAACAACTACTCAATCTGTCAAAATCAGCTTACTCTTTACGCACATACGGACGAATAATCAAGCGCAGCGACTGATTGTACATGAAATAGTTCCATATCCAATTTAAGAAGACGAATAGCTTGTTTCTGGTACCGATGAGTGCAAATAAATGTACGACCAGCCAAGCTAACCACGCCAATGTACCACTGAATGAAAAGGCAGGCAAATCAGCCACTGCACGCTGCCGCCCAATCGTTGCCATAGAGCCTTTATCGCTGTACTTAAATGGCTTGAGTTCCCGACCTTTTAGCTTTCGCTTGAAATTTTTGGCTAAGGTTTTGGCTTGTTGCAAAGCAGGTTGCGCGACTTGTGGATGTCCTTCGGGGTAGTCAGGTGTCGCCATCATCGCAATATCACCGATGGCATATACGTCAGGCACACCTTCTACTTCGCTGTAGCGATTGACTTTAATTCGGTTTTTTCGATCTATGACATCATCGGGAATGCCCTTTAAAGTATTGCCAATGATGCCAGCTGCCCAGATCAACTTATCCGTCGGAATACTACTACCGTCTTTCATATGAACACGCTCACCATCATAGTCCGTCACGCGACTATTCAACTGCACACGTACGCCTAGCTCTGTCAGAAACTTTAGCGCGTCTTTGCCAGCTTTCTCACTCATGCCATACAGCAACCGATCGCCACTTTGCACCAAATAAATGTCAATCTCTTTGTAATTAAGTTCTTTATATTCTTTTGGGATTACATATCGCTTCATTTCTGCCAGAGAGCCTGCCAGTTCCACACCAGTCGGTCCTCCACCTACAATAACAATATCAATCAGCTGCTGCCGATCCGAAAAATCGCGAACCGTGATACTTTTTTCGTAATCTTCTAAAATGGTGTTACGTAAGTAGAGTGCCTCTGACACAGACTTCATGGGGATAGCGTTTTTAGCAATACGCTCATTTCCAAAAAAGTTGGTTTCTGCGCCAATGGCGATAACTAAATAATCATACCACATACTACCTAGCGAAGTTTCGATAACCTTCTTTTCTGTGTCTACTGATTCGACTTCGGCAACGCGAATGTAACCGTCTTTTGCTTTTTGAAAAACACGTCGAAAAGGAAAGGCAATAGAACTAGGTTCGAGTCCTGCCATCGCTACCTGATAGAAAAGCGGCTGAAACTGATGAAAGTTATTCTTATCCACCAATACAACTTGGTAGTTCGATTTCATCAATTTTCTAGCTAGTTCTAGCCCAGCAAAGCCACCACCAATAATGACGATTCGTTTTTTATCCGTTTCAGGTATATTGACTGGCATAAATAAGTAAGTGTTGATCCATCAAGACAACCCTCACCTGAATGGAATGTTTGACTAGCTATCCAAAATTAGGGATGAGTGATAGAATAAAATCGCCTCTATTTTATAAAACATTTGCTATTCACGAAGGGGAATGCCTTAATCTTCTATCAGCCTATTTGTAGCCAAAAAGAGCCTCCATGTCGTTCCACATTCGCTAGATTGGGATGATCCCAAAAAGCAGTCATTTTACTACTCAATTGTTTCATTTCACTCACATAGTAGTTAGGCATAAGTACTTGATATTTTTCAGGATTGGCGAGTAGAAATGCCGCTAACATATACTGTTCGGAATAAAACCGCTCACACATAAAGTCAGGGTAGTCATAAGGCAGATAGATGTCATGAATATGAACAACAACTCCCGTTTTTAAATAGGGCAGGACATCCAGAAAGAAAGCGGTCGCATCTGAATTGGGTAAAACGCGATGCGAATTGTCGATGAAAAGAATATCGTTTGCCTCTAAACTGAGCAGGTCTTCGTAGGACAACTCTTCAAATGGCTTCCGAACGATCGTATCTACCAAGCTGTCAATCTCAGCTCTAGGATAAGGATCGATAGATGTAATTCTTGTGCTTAAATTGTTGTCTTTGATCGCTTTAGCTACCACCTTTGTCGAGTTACCTGATCCGACTTCAATATATCGTTTGGGATGTAAATGCTTGATGAACGAATAGAGCATAAATATATCTAAACCAGGAAAAAAGCCATTGTTCCAACAAGGAGCGGTGGAGGAGTTTTCTTGATCACAAGTCTGAATGGCTTGAATTTGGGTTGTATTTTTCAAGAATAAGTCGATCAACTCGGTGTACTTCGCCTCTTGCTCTTGAAGAATAGTCAACAGTTTTTGGTGGGGCTTTTTCCCATATCCATACCTTGGAGAGGTATTGACTTTGTATTCTAGAAATACATTTTGGTATTTGGGCGACAGGAATTGGTATAATTTCTTTAGCATAGCTTTACTTCAAGGGTGATGAGATGGAAAAATATACATCGAAAAATAGGTGTAGTAATGCTGTTCTATGTTTTCATTGACTTCTAAAATTTTCTAAAGCTAAGATTTTTTAGAACAGTGAATATCGTTGTTTATTACCCAAACATATTAGCAAAAATGTGATAAACCTCGACTATGTTACCTTCTCTTCGATGCTTAGCGATGCCAACTTTTATACTTGATTTTTCGCTTATTTGTGTGCTTTCTTCAAAACTAATCAGTGGGTATTCTGCTCGAAAGGAAGGCTTCCCATTAAGTTCGCTAACGTAAGTTTTGTAATGACTCCATAACTGTTCAAAGTTCTTAGCTTCCGCATAAACCATCACAAAGTTGCGAGTATGCCCCGTAGTATCATAGTCGTGAATCAGTTTGTCTAAATGTGCTGCGATAGTCTTGTTTTCTGCGCCACAGGAATCCAATCGGAAGGCTTCAATGATGGAAAAAGGTGTACCGTCTTCTTTACGAATCATAATGTCGACTTCTCCTACGGTCAGTTTGGAGCGACCACTTCTAGTTTGGTCATAAGCATGATAGCCCTTTTGCCTTAAAAAATCAGTCAACACATCGTTGTGTAAGTCTTCTAGTTGATGACTGTATTTTCGTTCCTGCATTTTGATGACCTGACTGATGATGTCTAAAGCTAATTGATCTACATCAGGCTGCTCAGCGGATTTACCTTGTATCAATAAGCGAATGTCTTGTTGCAGATTTTGGCTTAACGTTTGGAGAAAGTTAATTTGAGCGTTTCTATCGGAAAGTTCTCTGTTCAAGTATTGATTCTCCAAGTTAGCAATGTTCAAATCGCTTCTTAGACTCGTCACTTGTCGCTCCACTTTAGCGCGAAAAATATCAGCTTCTAATGCACTCGTTGGCTTCTCAAAATCTGGTATCCATTTGTCTAAGTCTACCTGTATCAAGTCGATGTATTCTTGAAAATATTCACCTAAATCTAAAAGAGAAACACCTGTGTTACCATTCGTTATTAGAATCAATCCTTGCTCATCGCGCTTTACATCAAATACCACTTCCTTTCCTTTTGCTCCTTGCACATAGTCTTTGAAGAACTCAATGTATTGTAGCATTGGTGTTTGCAGCGTGGTTGGTATTCTTAGGGTGAAATAGTTGTGATTGTCTTGAAGATCGGAATTGCTAAGAGTTGATTTGTACGTCTCATCATAGTATTCTTCTAAGTATTGTCGAACCTCACGCTGCAAATCAGAAGGTATATGTTTGAAATATTTTTCCAAAGGCTTTACCCAGTCTAAATAATCTTTCCGCCTCATAGCATGGATCAGTTTGGTAAGTCAATATAAAACTGTAATATAATCAATAAGCATCAGACAAGACTTGTGCTACCAAAACGAGAATACGCGCACAAAACTTATCACTCTATTCTTCGACTCAACGCTCCCGTCCCCTCAAACACCTCCACCTTCCGAACGTCCGAGCCTACCTTCAAATACCGACCACGCTGCGACATAAAACTGCTACCTCTGTAAAACTCACTCACTCGCTGTCCGTCTGCTAAATAGTAAACTGCTTTCACCTCATTCGGCTGCAACGGAATCAATTGATCTGCTGTAATTTCTGCTCGTCGGAAAATCCTCAAGTTCTCTCGATTTTGAGTGGCTAAAAACAACTCTTGTTCATCATAGATCATCGACACCAAACCAATGCCAGCTTTTGGAACATAGAAGTGACTTTGTTCTGTCGAAATTGCATTGAAACTGAATGCTCCTTCATTCAGCAGCACCAACCCATTAAACGCATCCGCCCGCCCTTGTTGCACCTCTACACCTAGATCGTTCCCAATCATCAAAATATCCAAACGGTTGTCGTTATTGACATCAGCTGCTTGGATGCCATACACAGGAGCTAATTGCGCTTCCAAAGGTAATTCATGAAAAATGAAATTTCCATCTCCTGTATTCTCAATAACGACGGTTCGCATATCATTTGCTTCCATGATTAGTGCGCCTTCCATTTCTTCCGCCGAAAACATCTGTGAAACGTTATCCGCACCGTATTCCGCGTAGGTGTTATACTTCTTCCGAATACCCACATATTGATTGAGCATATCCGCTCTTGGATGATACAGAAATTCGTCTTTTCGACCTGTTGAATCTTTCCAATAGACAGAGATTAACGGATCGACCATGCCGTTATCATCCAAATCTTTTCCGTAGACGCGGATGGGTTCATCAGCTGACCCTCGGTAATACAAATTTTCTCCAAAGTTGCCAGCGATGTAGTCCATATCGCCATCGTTATCTAAGTCAGCTGCTGCCAGACTATTCCACCAGCCTTTTCTTTTTGCGATTTCAGAAGGTGTAACATTGACGAGTTGTTGTCCATTATTTTTAAAAAATTGAATGGGATGCCATTTGCTAGCAATGATCAAATCTGGTAGGAAATCATTATTGAAATCTGTCCAAATCGCATCACTCACCATTCCCAACGATTCATTCGTTGCGAACACCTGAGTAGTCACATCCGTAAAACGGACATCGCTACCTTTCGTATCATTGCGCAACAACACACTTTGATCGGCATAAGGATAGCCAAACGGTCGCACGCTGCCACCGACAAAAATATCCAAATCACCATCCTGATCGTAGTCGGCTGCTTTTACACAAGAAGCATTAAAATGAAGTTCTGGAAGAGCTGGAGTAGCTTGGATAAAACCACCCGTTCCATCGTTTAGCCAGATCTCATCTTGATAGGAGGTATCTTTTTCCAAAAATCGGCTGCCTCCTCTTGCTAAATATAGATCGAGATCGTTGTCTTGATCGGCATCAAAAAGTAGTACACCCATATCCTCTTGCCCCATGTTGTGGCTTCTGAACTGAACAGTATCAAACTCTTGGTTGATATTTTGAATAAAAAAGTGCGCCGCTTGCTGATCATTTCCACCGATAAACACATCTTCTAAATTGTCTCCATTGATGTCACCAATAGCGATAGCTGGTCCATATTGAGAGAACTTGTGGGGTAAGGTGCGTTGAAAATTGAAGTCGGCAAAGTCTATTTCGGTATGTGTATATTGTAAACCTTCGATGGTCGTTTTTTGAAGTAAAGGATTGTTTTTTGTTTTTACAATATTAGCCAGCACCGCTGATTGATGTGCTATCGTAATGGTTTGATTAGTAGGTATATCCTCTAACTGACTCACTTTCCCATCAGCCCAATAAACGGTTACTTGATCTATCATTTGCTGCTCGCCGACACCGAAGTGTAGTGTATTTTCCGTCTGCGACAAATAACCTCTACCTGACAGCAAATAGCTGCTCTGTATTTCATCGTCAATAGTGATGACTGCCTTCGCGCCGAATGCATCAGGATTCTTTTCATTTCCTTCCAACTGAATACGTAGAAAGCGATTGTTTCCATCTTCGATCTCTAATGGATTCATCGTATTTTCAAACAAAAAGGCAGGCGCGTCAATATTATTCGTCACTAAATCTAGGTCGCCGTCATTATCTAGGTCGGCATAAATCGCGCCATTAGAAAAAGAAGCCACGTTGATGCCCCAAGCTTCACTTTTATCCTTAAATGTCAGATCACCTTGGTTTTCAAAAATGAAATTGGGTACTTTGATTTCAGGAATGAGGGATACTAAATAGTCCGTAGAGGCCACTGTCCGAACCGACGCCCGAAAGTCCGAAAAGTCTCGATCAATGATGTTTTTGGGAAAACCATTGGCAATGAACAGGTCTTTCCAGCCATCATTGTTGTAATCGGCGAATAGGGTAGACCAGCTCCAGTCCGTTTCTTGAATTTGGGCGTACATACCCACTTCGCTGTAAAGGGGCAAACTGTCTTCGGGATTTATACCTCGATTGAGTTGTAACGTATTTCTAGGATATTGATAGGTATAGTCAAACTGCTCGGTGAGTTGCTGATTTTGGTAGTTGCTTGGTCCTTGAAAAGCTTTCTTTTGCTTGTTGGTATACGGCTGCATTTCGGAAGTGAAGAAGTCGGCTTTGCCGTCATTATTAATATCACCTAGATCGCTACCCATCGAAGAAAGGGAGAAGTGCTTGAAGATGTCTTTGGCGCGATTGGAAAACGTACCGTCTTGATTATTAATAAATATCAAATCGTTACTCTGATAGTCGTTCGCCACATAAATATCTTGCCAGCCGTCTTCATTGAAATCATAGATGAGCGTACTGTGACTATATCCATCGTAAATGATGCCAGCATCAATTGAAACGTCTGTAAAAATAGGGTGTCCAAGAGAATCGCTCCACGTATTCTCAAATAAATTATCTCGATTGGGGGCAGAGCCATCGACTGCCTCTTCGATAAATCGGTTTGGGTATTCGCGCTCTATCCAATTGACACCTACGAACAGATCTAAGTCACCATCATTGTCGTAGTCGAAAAACTGCGCGTGGGAAGAATGACTCGCATCGTCGATACCATATTCGGCGGCTAGTTCTTGAAATATAGGGATATTTTGATCGTTGTTTCCTTGATTGATGTAGAGCAAGTTCTTTCGGTAGTTTGGGTTGCTAGCTAGTGTGTTAGAAATATAAATATCTTTTTTGCCATCTAGATTAATGTCTAAAATATTGACACCAGACGACCACTGTTCGGCGAACGGTTTTTGAAGATTTGCGGTAGCAGTCACTTCCTCGAAATTCAGATCACCTTTATTTAGAAAAAGGGCATTGTCGACCTGATTGCCCGTGAAGAATAAATCAGGTAGATCGTCACCGTTTAAATCGCCTACAGCAACGCCTCCACCATTGTAGACAAACTCTTTGACGAGTATATTGAAAGAATCGTTTTCAGTGATGGTATTTTCAAAAGTAAGACCTGTTTCGGAAGCAGGAAGAAGTTGGAAAAGTGGCGTTTCTTTTTGATGGCAGGCTATGAGGGTAACGGAAAAAATGAGAAAACAGAATTTTGAGCAGTGCGATTTTGACCAGCTGAAAGAATTGTTGCCTGTCATATGATGAGTATATAATTTGATTGTTACAATGGTTCGGCAGTAGTACAAAAGTATTAAAAAGACAAAGAAGGATCGCCAACACTGACAATCCTTCTTCATTTATTCAATTAATACATGTATATCTTAACTCAATAGTGTGGTCACTATTAATAGCCAGGATTCTGAATAAGCACACCATCCTGCAAATCTATTTCGTTCTGCGGCAATGGTAGATACTCATCATTGTTAGGTGTAAATGCACCACCAGAGAATGGAGAACTTAAGAAGCTATTCTCATAATCTAAGTAAGCATTTAACTCGTCCGATGCGATACCCCAACGTACTAGATCGTACTTGCGGTGTCCTTCACCCGATAGTTCTAACTTACGCTCAAAACGCAAAGCAGTAATAGCTTCCTGGCGATCAGCGAAAGAATCATATAAAGCTACTTCATAGTTCGCAGCAGGCTCGCCAGTATCGTCGAACAAAACAGAATTTTGCGCACGCTCCCGAACACGGTTGATTAATTCTCTACCTTCATCCAAGTTACCAGTTTCGATTTCTGCTTCTGCCAACATCAACAAGACATCCGCAAAACGAATAACTTTGTAGTTGATCGCTGTATAACCTGGTGTCCAAGAACTACCATCAAAGTCACCACCACCTTTTGTGTACATGAACTTCTTAGGCGAGTAAGGACCACCATACGCTTGAGAACGAATCCAGTCAAAACCAGGGTGGGGTCCCCAGTTCAAGAAAGGAATACCTCTACGACCTACAGAATGATCCAAACGTGGATCAACTGCCTTATCATCTACTGTAAATGGATCAGAACTAGATAGTCCTAAATCGTTATCCAGTGCATTCTCTTCGCTATTATACGACTCATCCAACAATGGTAATCCATCTTCCGTACGGAAAGAGTTCACCAATGTCAAACTT
Organism: uncultured Saprospiraceae bacterium; assembly: GCA_964385665.1. Taxonomy (GTDB): domain Bacteria; phylum Bacteroidota; class Bacteroidia; order Chitinophagales; family Saprospiraceae; genus JAAUTG01. The sequence continues at coordinate 9,820 of CAYLPW010000026.1, read as the reverse complement.
GGCTGGAAGAATCCACAACAACCACCTGGACGCTCAGGACCAGAAGAACCGTGTGGGAAGTTCAACACCATAGATGGGTTCGCGTTGTTGACTGTACCTGTATTGGCAGCAGCCTGAGACGCAAATACCGTTTCCATAGAGTTGTCGTTAGCAGCGATCCAAAGATCAGCGTAATCATCCAACAGACCATATTGTACACCAGCAGGATTCGTACCATTCTCTACTACATCACGTAGTACAGTTCTAGCTTCGTTCCATTTCTCCTGGAACAAAAACGTTTTTCCTAAATAAGCACCTGCAGCCCATTTGTTCGCTCTACCAATCTCGCTTTGTACTTCAGGTAAGTTATCGAATGCAAATTGGAAATCAGCTTCGATATTTGTCCAGATGTCTTTATCATTAACTACAGGCGTTACTTCATCCCAAGTTTCATCGACATAAGGTACATTGTTGAAATTTTTCTTTAAGTCAAAATAGTAATGTCCTCTCAAAAAGCGCGCTTCTGCTTCTATTCGTGTGATGACATCTGCTGGTACTTCACCCGCCTCTTTCGCTACTGCTACTAACTTCATTGTAGCGTTTGCACGAGCAACACCCTCATAGGTTCTCTGATACTTTTCTAGAATAGCACCATTTGTGGTCTGCGCATCATAGATTTGAATTTCATTCACTTGCGCTTGGTCACCAGGATCTGTTCCTTTATTGGCATCGCCACCCAATACAGAACCCCAAAACCAGTTAGAAGCATCCGAGTAGAAACCTCCTCTACCCAATAGCATACTGTAGGCACCAATCAGTGTACCTTCCAGTCCCGCCTGCGATGACAATTCGGACTCACTCAATGAAGCAGTAGGAGCGACATCCAAAAACTCGTCTTGGCAAGCAGTTAGTGAAAACAGCCCTATTCCGACTGTTATGGCTAAATACTTTAGTATTTTCATCTGTTAAAATTTATTGACCTAAATGGTCAGATGGAATCATCCATGACTAACTAGTTAGCGATTATCAATCGAATAAGTAGTTAGCCATGGATAGTTCCCAATTATTTAAATTAAATTCTGCAATGAAAATGACAATTCTTTTTTAAAGAAATGTCAATCATTTGTTATTCAATATTTCTCTCATTTGAGAAACTGATTTTTTGACTAGAATCCGACATTAACACCGAAAGTCCAAGCCTGCGTGACAGGGAAGTTACCTCGATCAATACCAAAACGGGTATCTGCATCACCACCTACACCTGGGTCTAAACCATCGTAACCAGTGATCGTGAACAAGTTATTCACACTAGCAAAAACACGTAAACGATCCATGTTCCAAGAATTCAACACACCAACTGGTAAATTGTATCCAATGGTCAAGTTCTGTAGTCTAAAATAAGAACCATCTTCTACATAGAAAGAGTTCGACTGACCCAAGTTGCTAAAGTTAGAGTTGTTCTCAATGATTGGAATTTCAGCATCTAAGTTATCAGGAGTCCAAGCATTTAGAATACGTGTACTCATTGCTGCACCTGGGAACAACTGATAGAAGTCCGTAAATCGCTTTCCAACATTATAAATCTCATTACCCAAAGAAGCGAACGAGTAGATACTCATGTCAAACGCTTTGTACGTAAACTTCAAGGTCAAACCACCCGTAAAGTCAGCAATTGGACTTCCTAAATCAGTACGATCATCCACATCAATCACACCATCGCCATTGATGTCTTCAAACTTGAAACGACCTGGCGCAGCAGCTGGCTGTTCAGCATGTGCTTCTACATCTGCTTCGTCTCTGAATAGACCAATTACATTGTACCCAAAGTAGTTAGATAATGGACGACCTACTCGGTTCACAATAACATTAATACCGCGATAGTCCGTGTTGTCAGGTAGTTCTTCGATACCTGGTGCTAAAGAAACAATTTCGTTGTTCAAGAATCCACCATTCACAGTGATTTCCATACCGAAGTCACCGATGTTGTCACGGTAAGTGGCGATGAAGTCAACTCCTGTATTTAACATCTCACCAACGTTCACAGAAGGCGCACTAGCAAAGAATCCTGCCTGAGCAGTTACTGGTAGTTGGAACAATAAGTCTTCTGTCTCTTTACTCCATACTTCTACTCCTACATCTAATTTTCCACCAAACAAGATCGCATCAATACCAACATTAGCAGTAATTGCTTGCTCCCAACGAGCAGCAGGATTACCAATTCGATTTCTGAAAAATCCTTGTTGAATGCTTCCGTTCGTTCCTGCAATATCATAAGAAGAACCTCCTAAAGTAGTCGCAAATAAACTAAACTGGTTATTTGGGTTCACATTGTTTGAGTTACCCATAATACCATATCCACCTCTCAATTTTAAGTCATCAATAAAGTCGACGCCTCCCATGAAAGACTCCGCAGAAATACGCCATGCAGCCGATACAGCTGGAAAAATTCCGTATCTATTCTCAGAACCAAAACGAGAAGAGCCATCTCGACGAACAAGTGCCGAAATGATGTACTTATCGTTTAAGTCATAGTTCAAGCGACCGAAATAAGAAGCAAAATTGACACCATTACCGTGACCACCGTTAACAACTGGTTGATCGACTGTTGACAAGTTGACAAAATCGACAGTCTGTGCAAATGGATTGATACCACTACCCGAAGCATTTCTAAATGTACCAAAGTTCAAGGCTTCCTGTCCTACTAAGAAGTCAAAAGCATGAATACCAAAACGCTTTTTGTAGTTAATCGTATTCGTCCAAGTCCACTCTGTATTCCACTGGTGAAACTGCGAGTAACCAAAAGAACTATTGTTCTCTGAATCCTCATAGGTACGTCTAGTATAGGTAGCATTATTAAAGTTGTTGTAACGTCCTCCAAAGCTAGTGCGAATCACTAAATCAGTAATTGGCTCATATTCTGCGAATACGTTACCAAATGCTTGTATAGCAAAAGGACGATCATTTTCGTTACCTTCAATAATAGCTACTACGTTGGATGGATTATTAAATCCTGGTGCTGCTGTACCTGCAAATCCACCAAACTCATTGAATATAGGAATGATCGGTGACATACGGTATGCTTGATTGACGATACTTTCATCATCAGATACCCCTTGACCACCGCCACCACCTTGCAAACCACGTGCAGAGCGATACGTCATCTGGATGTTTTCACCAATTCTAAATCCTGGCAGTACATCAAACATGGTGTTTAAACGAGCGGTATAACGTGTAAAACGTTGCTGCTTTACCACACCTTCTTGATCTTGAAAACCTAAACCCAAGTAGTAACGACTTTTATCAGAACCACCTGAGAAACCTAAAGAGTGACGATTCAATAACGCATTTCTTGTCAAGGCATCGTACCAATCCGTTCCATCCTTATTCGCACGAATCACATTGTAAATAGAACCAGCTTCTGGATCCACATTATATAGTCTTTCTGCTTCTGCTAAGTCTACTTCACTAGCTGATAGACCTGCATCAGGACCGACTAATAAAAAGTCAGGCAATGTTGGTGTAGGACCTGATCCATACTGTGGATGGTTGAATACAGGTGTTTCCCCATTTAGTTCAGCACCATTTCGAATCGCATCCCACGTTAACTCCGCTTGTTGTTGTGGACTCACAACCTCAAAACCTTCACCAGGAGTCGTTACTCCTACGATACCATCGTAAGTCACTTTCAATCCTTTTCTTGATCCCTTTTTAGTCGTAAAGACAATCACACCACCTGCGGCACGCGCACCATAAATAGAGGCAGACGTTGCATCTTTCAATACAGTCGTAGATTCGATATCATCAGGGTTCAAAAATTCTGTGTCACCCACAGGTACACCATCTACGATGTAAAGTGGTTGGTTTCCACCCAATGCACCATAACCACGCACACGTACCTGGCTAGACGTACCTGGCTGACCGTTCGTGATAACTGTCACACCTGCGACACGTCCTTGTAACTGTTGTTCTACGTTTCCAGAAGGAATTGCCTGCAAATCTTCGGCTTGAATCGTGGATACAGAACCCGATGTCTTTCGTCGTTCATCGACAGAGTATCCAGTGACAACTACTTCACTAATCAAGACACCTTCTTGAAGTATGATGTCATAGTTGTTAGAGGCAGTGACAGGAACTTCCTGCGTTTCGTAACCAGTATAGCTCACGGTTAATGCTTCGGCGTCATCGCTAATACGAAGCGCAAAGTTTCCATCAATATCGGTCACCGTTCCTGAAGCCGTTCCAGCTACTAAAACACTAGCTCCAATAAGCGGTGTTCCATCGATAGTCGAGATGTTACCCGAAATTTCTCGTTGTGCCATCAAGTTGGCAACGCAGAGCAGTGAGAAAAGGAGTAGTAAACTCCCCCTTTGCACCTTATTCATAAAGCACAATGGTAATTTCATTTTCATACGATTTGAGTTTTGTTTCAAAAATATTAGTAAAGTTAGCAATCAACTATTGACCCATAATGAGATCAAGTTAGCATTGATAGTATATTGGTTAAGGTGTCAAGCCAGTTACTCTAAAGCTATTAGGTCGGGTGATTAATCATTAGATAATGTACTGCGCCAATATCACCCATTACAGACCAGTAGTGAATCATTTCACTGCTCCAACAAGCTCAATCAGGTGCTTCAAATTTTGGATAAAAATGTTGAAAGGAAGGTTGTTTAAGTCGGTTCCTTTGCTTTCGTTTGTTGAATAAAGGCACTACTAAAACGCTGTTCAAGTAGTCCTAATGAATACATATGCTCACAAATGTATAAAATACATTTAAGAATCAAAATGAATGTCAATATACAACTTTCAAAGAATAGCTTATATATGTATTCGATAGGTAATTTGGTTGGATATACGAATGCTTACACTAAAGTACAATACATTTGCTTAATGTTGTATGAAAATTTTGTATTTCGTTTTTGACTGTTTCATCTTCTGTAATATAACTGTTTGGAAACAGGATTCGCTGCCAGTCAATTCTTCTATCAATCTGTATCTTTGCACCTATTCAACGTTTGTACAATATGACGACTATATTAGAACTCATCGGCAATACGCCTTTAGCCAAAATAGAGCATTTATCTACTAAAAAAGGAGTGCAAGTTTTTGGAAAACTGGAAGGACAAAACCCTGGCGGAAGTGTGAAAGACCGCGCTGCTTATGGGATGATCAGTGGAGCTTGGGAACGTGGAGAAATTGACGCTACTACTCGACTAGTAGAAGCGACAAGTGGAAATACTGGTATTGCATTAGCGATGATTGCTCGACAGTTTGGGATTGCGATCACGCTCATTATGCCAGAAAGTGCAACGAAAGAGCGCATCCAAACCATGCAGGCATATGGTGCAGAAGTGATCCTGACACCCGACGATAAAGGCATCGAATATTCAAGAGAGTACGCCGAACAGCTGGTAGAAGAAAAAGGAGCGTTTATGCTCAATCAATTTGGAAACGCCGATAATTGGAAGCAACACTATCACACCACAGGTCCTGAAATTTGGCGAGATACCAAGGGGAAAGTGACTCATTTTGTGTCTTCTATGGGTACTACTGGAACGATTATGGGCGTTTCGAGATATTTGAAAGAACAAAATCCCGATATACAGATTATTGGGGTGCAACCAGAGGATGGTAGCCGTATCCCAGGCATCCGAAGATGGTCACCTGCTTTTCTACCCAAGATATACGAAGTAGAACGGGTAGACCGAATCATAGATGTGAGTCAGAAAGATGCAGTAGCCATGACAAAGCGATTGGCGCGTGAAGAAAGCATTTTTGCTGGCATCAGTAGTGGGGGAGCGATGACAGCTGCGTTGCGATTGGCGGACGAGTTGGAAGAAGGTTTGCTAGTGAGTATTGTCTGTGATCGTGGAGATCGGTATTTGAGTTCTGGTATCTTCGAACAGTCTTGATTGAAGAGATTGTAGATGATATATTTTAGACGAAGACTATTTTATGCGATTGCCTTGATCTTGATTACCTCTAGCTATCGAATGATTTTTTGATATTATAATAAATTGGCGGAGTTTAGTTATGGAAGTAAATTTCATGTTTTAGTAATGGAATTGTCTCACATCTCACGTCTCATAATCTCACAATCTTTAATCACAAATGCGCTATATCCAAATTCTAATTTTTTCCTTACTTTTTTCTACATTGACTGCCGCTCAAGAAAGCTTAGCTGATAGTGTTTATGTTTTATACGAACGCTATTTTGAAATGAATCGAGTAGCAGATAATTACAATATTCAGATGCAAGCTCGCGTCGATTCGTTATCCAGAATCATGCGTGGCGATATTGCAAAAGTGGATAAGAAATACGAGCGATTCAATGAAGTCTTGGTCGACAACAACCGCCGAATTAGTAGTATTTCCGAAACACAGTTATTGAGCAACAAAACATTAGTGGAGCGCAACAAAACGCGTGCGCTGAATGCAACTGAGTTTGTAGAATCCGCTAACACCGCTTTGAACGCGCTAGACCTAACCAATCAAATTTTTGCCTATACCGACCAAATCACCGCGCTCAACAATCCAGAGAATAAAGACCTGGGCTTTTCATTAAATGATCGCATCAATAAGATTCTGGAAGAAGAAGTCTTTCAGGGTAGATCAAAGGTAAACAAGATCAAAAAAGACCAATTTCTGCAAGTTTGCAATAATATACTGACCGCACCGATTACAACTTCGTTGGTAGATGGACTGCCAGTAGTTGGATCTATCAAGTCCATCGTAGAATTGGTCGTCACCACCTCCTTGCAAGGCGACGATATTCCCATTCAAGACATTACCGACATGAAGCGAAAGCTATCTGCTTATGTCGAATATTATCAAGGATTAGGGAGTGCGCTAGAAGATTTTGAAAATAAAGTAGATGGCATAGATGTGCGTACAGAAGCGTTGAAGCTACTATTGCGCAACTTTGTTATTGACCGAGTAAAAACCCTGCGTCCAGAACTAAATCCTACCGACCTAGAGATTCAGTTGAACGAGCTACTCATCGACCACTACAACTACCGAATTATTGGAAATCAGATCAATGATGTTATTATTTCTGACTTTACGGATGATTCAGGAAATATCTATTATTCCTTAGCCATCAACGATCAGCGATTGCGTTTTCCAGATTTTGCGGTGGGTCAAAGTCGGTTCATTACAGACGAGATTGAAGCGATTACCAGCGAGTACGAAGCGGCGATCAACATTTACCAGAAGTCCATCGAAGACGTATTGGAAAAGAGTAAAGTGATTGGAAATGATACTAAGATTGATCGAAAAATTCAGGATTTGCGACAGTCTCAAATCGATGTTATCCAAGCGATCAAACGCAATATCAATCTACCTAAAATCAAGCAAAGCTATCAAGCATTAGTGTTTGAGCAGGCGTAAAGAGTATTTACTTTATCGCAATAAGTTACCTTTCGCCAACCATTTAGTACCACATCTAAAACAGGATGAGCCAGTTAAAAGAAACAGCTTGTTGTTGATGCAGGAGGCTGTATCTTTGTGGCATTCCAGTACAACAGATGTATCATTTGATTATCAAGATTTTTAGTAAAGCAATCCACATCATTTGATAGACATCCAATTTTTTTCAAAATACCCCGTTCAAGTCTAGTTTGCCGAAACTCCACACTACAAGACGAGCAACTTCTATTCGGCAAGATTATATTTTACAGCTATTACACAGATGCAGCGTGACGAAGGCGAAAGATGCACTATTGAAGTATTCATAGGAAGGCGAAGCCCACTGTTCATAGATGAATAGTCCACTTCAAAATCAAATGAATATAGCTAATATTACAATTTTTGTTAACCTATCGACATTTTCTGCGTATGATTTAACTAAAGATATTAAGCTACTTGATTATGAGACCAATCGCGATTACCCTTTCCATTTTATGCCTACAATTATTAATGGCTCAAACTGTTTACGCACAGTGTCAATCAGGCGACTGTCAAAATGGAGATGGCGTATATCTACTGCCTAGTGGCGCAAAATATTTTGGTGGATTTAAAGACGGCGAAATTCACGGCCATGGCATCTGTAAATATCCAGATGGCAGCACATACGATGGGCAATGGCAATTCCGCTTTCCCGATGGGCGTGGTACGATGACGTATGCGGATGGAAGCACACGCTCTGGCTACTGGAAGAAGGGGCAGCCAGTCGATATGAATGGATACCCAACGAATGACATCACGGAGAAAGGTGGTATGACTCAACGAGATGATAATATACAGTCAGGCTGCATCTCTGGTAACTGTTGGAATGGTAAGGGAATTTTTGCCTATCCCGATGGTAGCAAATATCGAGGTGATTTTTTGAAAGGAAAATTAGATGGTTGGGGTACTTTCTACTACGTCAGTGGCAATAAATATGTAGGGGAATTCAAACGTGGATTACCAGACGGAGAAGGTACGATGCACTACCCTAATAGCACACGGGAGACCGGAAATTGGATCGGAGGAGAATTTGTAGGACAAAATCAAGTCTATAATCAGCGAACAGGTTGCGTCAGTGGCGACTGTAGCAACGGGCAGGGCGTCTATGTGTTCCCTGATGGAAAGGGACGGTATAGTGGGAAGTTTGTCAACAGTTTCCCAGAAGGGTACGGAAAAGTTGAGTACAGCAACGGCGACCGCTATGAAGGTGAGTTGGTTAAAGGTAAACTGCATGGTAAAGGCGTTTATTACTATCAATATGGACGCATCATCGAAGGGTTTTGGAAAACGGGAAGCTATGCTGGAAAACGTCAACAAGATACTTTTCAGTCATCACCAAGACGAGAAACATATACGAACAATCCTACTCCAACACGTCAGAACCCAACAACTTCCTATCAAGGTCTGAACGCGCCTAAAATTTGGGCAGTCATTGTCGGTATCGCTAATTACAATCATATGCCAATTCTGCGCTATACGGATGATGATGCTTATGAAATGTATGCTTTTTTAAGAAGTCCTGAGGGCGGCGCAATTTCTAAAGAACGAATGGTAAAGTTGATCGATGAGGAAGCAACTAAAGACAATATTTTGAACGCCATGCAGACCACTTTTCGAAAAGCTGGACCCAATGATCTGGTCATTCTCTACTTTTCTGGACACGGTTTGCGCGGTTCTTTCCTTCCTATCGACTATGACGGACACAATAATAAATTGTATCATGAGGAAATAAACGCGGTGCTAAAAAGTAGTCCAGCTAAACACAAATTGTGCATTGCGGATGCTTGTCACTCCGGTAGCTTATTGACGCGTCGGGATGGGACAGTCGAAAATATGCTGGAAGATTACTATGAAAAATTAGCGAGTAGCGATCCAAGTACTGCTTTGATTATGTCTTGCAAGTCAGAAGAAACCTCTTTGGAGTCGAATAACTTACGTCAAGGAGTTTTTAGCCATTACTTAATTCGCGGTATGGAAGGTGAAGCAGATTTGAATGGTGATGGAACAATAGGTATTCAGGAACTTTTTAATTTTGTCAGTAGCAACGTCAGAGACTACACTGGCATGCGACAGTCCCCTATTATTCAAGGTCAATATGATCGAAATATGCCTATTGGAATCATTCGTCGATGAAAGCACTATATCCACAACTAATTGATTGGGTCGAACAAGATAAGGCATTTACCTTAGCGCGTGTTGTCAAAACATGGGGATCCTCGCCGCGTCCTGTTGGGTCAGGGCTCATCATCAGCGAAGACCTGAATATGCATGGTTCGGTGAGTGGTGGCTGCGTGGAAGGAAACGTGGCTCGCACGAGTTTGGAGTTGTTACAGTCCAATGAAAGTCGATTGTTGTCATTTGGCATTGCGAATGAAGACGCCTGGCAGATGGGACT
>CAYLPW010000025.1:0-32908 GCA_964385665.1 uncultured Saprospiraceae bacterium | reverse complement strand
ATTGATAATCAAATGGTTAAACGCAAAATAAAAATTCCTAGCGGACACTAATGAGATGTAGTCATAAACATCCCGATCATAAAGCTATTTCAAATTCAATTATTACTGAATTATCTAAGCTGTTTTCTATCATATTTACGTATATTTTGGTATTTAATTCCATCTATGTCAGGGCGTTGCGTCTTCGGTATCTGCTCTATAGAAGTGGTGAAGAAGAAATAAGTAGGGTAGCCCTAGCAGAATTCGAATTATAGGATTCGTTTGTACCCCCTCCATCATTCCTTCAATAAAATAGCTAATGAATAGAAGAGGAAGTAGAAGCATACTACTGACCGCAATTCGTTTGAGTGGGAAAGGATAGTTCCTATTGATAGAGATCAGGCGAAATCCTGCCACAAAGTTGGCAAGTGCAGCTCCTATCAACATGTATTTGATGAGATCAACACTAGAGACTAACCCTTGATAATAGGTGTTTTGCCCTCCTCCCATCAAAAGGTTATATCCTCCTTGAAATATACTTGCTCCTACTAACAGTTGCCAATCAATAGACCAAGCATATAAATAAGTTAAACACAACACCCCATTTGCGCTCATGATGACAGTGATCCATTTGGCTGTCACTACATCATCGTAGGCATCAAAATAAGCTTTGAAATAATACCATGCTGCTATCGCGAGACCTGTGAGAATAATAATGCCAATAGGATTGAATGGTAGATACACGGAAACTACATTGAACAAAAGAAGTACACCTGTAATATAGGTCGCCTGTTTGTAGTCCACCCCTGCTTTATCTTCCACATTACTGTAATCATAAGTAGTGTTTTGAACATTTGCTTCGGTTGAGCTAATAGGCAGTATATCTGCTGCCTGATGGATAGTTGGAGGAGGAGGCGTTTGCCAAAATAAAGAAGATAAGTCTTCCAAGTCCTTCGCTGGCAACCAATTTTGCAGCCCTGCTCTCCATACCAGAGTATTAGGTTGAATTTTGTGCTGCTTTAGTTCCTCCAAACTATATGGACCTTTTTGCACGCCCTCCTGAACATAGAAAAAAGTAGTCATTCTGTGTGTTATTATAAATAATGAGTGTCCGATAAAGAGCAGATAGCTTCGAGATGCAGATTTTATGTAGGAAAAGAATAGATGCTAACATCACGTATAGCATTTTTCTTTATCTTCTTTAATTTATATGTTTATACAAAATAAAAGTATAAAATGTATTTGTCTTATGCTAAAAAAGCACAGGATACAGAAGAATTTTACGTATAAATTGGTAGTAGATCGCTGGATATAGATGAAGAAACGATAAACAGATTGTAATACTCACACGTTCTTACGGAGTAATTTATGAGTATCTACTTGTTGCAGTTCCAAACTGGTACGGTGACGAAGACGATGAAATTTGTGGTGCAGCGGTAGGGATGGGTTATTAGGGTTTTGTTTTTTGTGAAGCTCTAGTTTTATGTTTTTTAACGATGTAGAAAAGCCGAGAGTTCTGGAGTGGAGCTTTCGGCTTTTTTTCTGTTAGTGGCACTGACTACTCTTTCAAACGCTCACGCCCCTCACCGCCCCATCATCCCCGTCTTATGCAAAATCGGCAACTGACTTCGATACGCGTTCGTCACGTTCTCCTCTGTAAACGTCATCGCCGTATCGCCATAAGCAATCAAGCGTTGATTCAACAAAATGACGCGATCAAAGTACTCAGGAACGCTCGATAGATCATGGTGAACAACTAAGATCGTTTTCCCTTCCTCCGCCAATCGTTTCAGAATCTGAATGATTTTGTCTTCTGTTGTCATATCCACACCAACCAACGGCTCGTCTAGTAGAAAAATTTCCGCTTCTTGACACAACGCACGCGCAATAAAAACACGCTGCTGCTGCCCTCCAGACAATTCCCCAATTTGCCGATCTTGAAAAGGCAACATATCGACTTCTTCCAGTGCAGCTTTCGCTTTCGCTTTGTCAGTTACGTTAAGGCGTTGAAAGACTTTTTTATGTGGATAACGTCCCATCAAAACCACATCCAATACCGTCGTCGGGAACGTCCAATCAATATCGTTTTTCTGTGGTACGTAGACCACCGTTTTTCGCTTATCGCGGATGGGTGATCCTTGAATCAAGACCGTTCCACTATCCGTATCCGTTAGTCCAAGGATGGCTTTGAAAAGCGTCGATTTGCCAGCACCATTTGGTCCAATGACACCGTAGGTATAACCAGCATCTAGTTCTAAATAGATGTTGGTTAAGACTCGTTTTTGGTCGTAAGAAACTGATAAGCCTTGTATAGAAATGGTGCTGGACACTATGAATGATTTGGTAAAAGAAAGAGCAGACAATAAATACAGTAGTGAATAATTGACCGCCTGTGAACTAGTCTACCGTCTAATGCCTGCCTTGCCACAAACGACAGGCAGGCAGGTCTAAAATCTACTGTCTTAAAAATTAAACAGTTTGCTGGGTATCAAAAGCTTCCAAATAATCAGCGACCCGACGCAAGAATGAACCACCCAAAAAGCCATCGACCACTCGATGATCGTAGGACAAAGACAAAAACATCATCTGTCGCACGGCAATCACATCTCCGAATTCTGTTTCTAAAACAGCTGGCTTTTTCTTGATCGCACCAGTCGCCAAAATAGCAACTTGTGGCTGATTGATGATCGGCGTTCCCATCACATTACCGAATGTTCCCACATTGGTAACCGTAAATGTACCGTCTTGAATATCTTCTGGTTTCAGTTGATTCGCGCGAGCGCGACGAGCTAGATCATTGACTGATTTCGTCAAGCCTAGTAAGTTCTGACGATCTGCTTGTTTGATGACCGGAACGATCAAATTGCCGCTCGGCAAAGCTGTTGCCATCCCAATATTGATGTTCTTCTTGCGGACAATGTTGTTGCCATCAACTGATACGTTAATCATTGGGAAATCACGAATGGCCTTTACGACTGCATCCATGAAAATAGGCGTGAAGGTGATTTTCTCTCCATGTGTTTTTTGGAACTGTCCTTTTACCTGATTTCTCCAATTGACCAAATTGGTCACATCCACTTCCACAAAAGAAGTCACATGTGGTGAAGTCTGCTTAGAACGCACCATATGATCGGCGATCAAACGACGCATTCGATCCATTTCGATGATCTCTGTATCGCCACTGGTACTTTTCGAAGTTGTACCATTGGAAGAGGGCGTCGGATTGGCAACAAAACTGGGAGCAGCAGTAGAAGCTGGTGCTGTGGCTACTACGGGTGCACTAGTGGTTGGAGTGGAAGTTACAGGTGCAGCAGTAGACTGGCGGCTGCTTAGATAGCTCATAATGTCATCCTTCGTCACTCGATTTTGGCTGCCAGAACCAGTTATTTGCTCCAATTCAGTCATCGAAATTCCTTCTTCTTGTGCTATACTTCTGACTAATGGAGAATAGAATCGACCTTTGGAATCGGTGCGAGAGACGGCAAAAGAGGTGGCTTCAGCTGGTTGAGCCGTTACAGTAGTAGCTAATGTAGTTGACGATTGAGTGCTTGGTGATGCTGTTGCAGGGGTAGCTAGTACTTCTACTGTGCTTTCTGTGTTAATTAAAGCAATAACCTTCCCAACTTCAACAACATCGTCTTCTTGAAATAAGATTTTTTCGATCACACCTTCTACTGGAGAAGGCACTTCACTATCGACTTTATCTGTTGCAATTTCTAATATGGTATCATCCTCTTCTACTCGATCACCTTCTACTTTCACCCATTTCAAAATAGTTGCTTCTATAATGCTTTCCCCCATTTTGGGCATTGTCAATTCTACTTGTGCCATAGTTTTTCTTTTTCGGAAAGTATTCTGGTAAGCGCTACCTTCATGAACACTTCACTTGGTCTTATTTAGCAACGATGAAACAATAACTTTCCGTTCATAATTTGTTCTTCTAAATGGAAAACCTATTGTTCTTCGTTCCTTATTATATAAATGATTTGGCTGGCATTCCGTTGACTCACTTGCGGTAAAAGTTGAAACGAAGACTGGATAGAAAGTCCGTTCCCATCAACTGGAAAGACCGATTTTCGCCAACAAAAGTACATTTTTTTCCATCTTGTTCTCTACTTTCGTCTTCCATTCTAAAATTGACTATGCGTTTTTATCTAACTGATAACCAAATACTTATTCTGCTAGCTATTTCAGCTATTCTCCTTTTATTTCTCGGAATAGGAGAAATGCCACTATACATTTTGGACGAAGCTAAAAATGCAGAATGTGCTAGAGAAATGTGGCACGACAGCAAATGGATCGTTCCGACTTTTAATGAAGAGCTACGAATGGACAAACCACCGTTGCACTACTTTTTCATGAAATTATCATTCAGCCTATTTGGTGTTTCAGCATTTAGCGCACGGTTTTTCTCAGCAGTGATGGGACTCCTGACTTTGGGAAGTCTATTTTTTTACACTCAACAGTGGTTGGGGAGAAAAGCGGCTATTTTTTCAGTACTCAGCCTACTGTCTTCCCTGCATTTTTTGTTCCAATTTCGCTTAGCTGTTCCCGATCCGTATCTTGTTTTTTGCATCGTAGGGGCGGTGTTTGCATTTCAATTTGGATTAGAGAAAAGCAAGCAAGCACACCTCTTTTTGGGGTATACCTTGACGGGTTTAGGGTGCTTAGCAAAAGGACCTGTTGCGCTAGGTTTGGTGGGTTTAATTATGCTGCTGTATTTGATTTTTAGCCGCCAATTCAACTGGTCGACACTTCGCCGATTGCAGATTCCGTTAGGTGCCATTTGGTTTCTGTTGTTGGCTGTTCCTTGGTATGTTTTAGTCGGACAAGCGACGAATGGCGAATGGCTAGAAGGCTTCTTTTTTACCCATAATATGCAACGTTTTTCAAGTGCCATGGAAGGACATGGTGGCGGATTTTGGGTGACTTGGCTGTTTGTTATTGGGGGGATGTTGCCATTCATTCTTTTTTTGCCAGACGCAATACGTACGGTTTGGAAAGAAAAAGTCCGAGCGCAACCTTTTTTACTGCTTTGTCTAATCGCGGCAATTACGATCATTGGATTTTTTACTCTTTCGACCACTAAATTGCCGAACTATACGGTGCCTGCTTATCCTTTTTTGGCGGTGCTACTAGGGTATTACTTGAGTAAGGTAAAACGGTTATCATTAGGCTACTTTGTAGTCATTGTCTTGATTGGCATGTTTTTACCTATTGCCGTTTATTTTGGTCTTTCGATTGATCCGTCAACTAATAGTCAAGTTTGGGTAGCCGCTCTCTTTATTCCACTTGCTTTAGGAACGATCACTAGTTTCTTTTTTCACATTTGGTATCAAACAAAAGCAGCTATCATCAGTCTAGCTATCGGATTTCAATTGACAGCTTTAGCAGTATTCGCATTTGGACTTCCACCTATTTTTAAGCAGAATCCTGTGGAGCAGTCGCTTTCTGTTTTAGAAGATAAGGAAGAAATTGTCACTTATAAACAATTCAATCCAGCCTACTTATTTAACCTAGAACGCACGTTTCAGAATTTTGATAGTCCTCGACAGTTGAGACAATACCTACAAGCTCATCCAGACACTTATGTATTGACGCAGACGCGCTATTTGAAGGATTTTCGGAAGAGTGAATTTGTATTGATGTTTGAGCAGAAGGATTTGTTTGAGAAGCAAACGAGTGTGGTTTTGCAATTGAATACACAAAGGTAAACTACCATTTTTCTTGTCTTAGATCTTCTATTCTATCAAAATGCTTATCATCGTTTGCGAGAATCAAATTGTTTTCAATAGCGATAGCAGCATCCATATATCATTTTCTGGGATAGGCGTTCCTTTCTTGCGAAGTTCATTCTTTATACGCGCATATATTGACGCGGTCTCTGTAGTACATTCTAAGACAGGAATATCTCTTTTCAAATTATCTACCTCCAAAAAATGTTTATCTGGCTTCGTCGACCGATGAGCACCATAGTATAGTTCACCTAGTCCAATTACACTTGCATAAACTTCTTCAGCCTGACCTATTTTCTGGATAACCTTTTTGTTCTTTCTAAATAAGTCTAAGTCTACTACAATACTTGAATCTAACAAATACCTACCATCCTTCATGATCCATAGTTTCAGTATCTTCAAGAGCGGATTTCCAAGATAATGCTTCCTCGTCACTCAAAATTCCAGCAAATTTCAGTATGTTTTCTACCGAACGTTGTGATTTAGTAGGATTCAAACGAATCAAATCTAGCGCAGCTAACTCTCGAAGTAACCGATATGCATTTGGATGCAACAATTCGACCTCTACAGACATATTCCTATTTTATGACAGAATATGATCTAAACACATTTATTTCACTGGTAGTTACAATGGCTACCAAATCTAGTCAAAATCCTTTTCCTTTGAGCAAAGACAAATCTTGACTCCTTTTTTACCTCAGCTAACATCCCTATTTCCACTTTATTGGTTTTAGTCTTACTTTTGCATTTTCTAAGAAAAAGGATTAAAAATTAGTGATTATTAGCTGAATTTTTTGTCAGAGATAAGATTAAGAATGATGCTTTTAAACTCAAAATAACAATAGACCTACATGCAATATATACCGTTCGCCGACCAGTTTACTTCTCGCCATATCGGACCCAATGCCGAGGAAACGCAAGCCATGCTTCATACGATTGGGCTACCTGATTTGGACACCTTGATCGATCAAACTGTCCCCGAATCCATTCGCCTACGCGAAGATTTGAAGTTGCCTGAAGCACAAAGCGAGTATGAATACCTGAGTGAGTTAAAAACCATAGCTGCCTTGAATAAAGTGGCACATTCCTACATCGGATTAGGATATTATGGAACGGTGACGCCTTCAGTTATTCTCAGGAATATCTTTCACAACCCAGGTTGGTACACACAGTATACGCCGTATCAAGCAGAGATTGCGCAAGGTCGTTTAGAAGCTTTATTGAACTTCCAAACTATGGTCAGTGATCTGACTGGGCTGCCTATTGCTAATGCCTCCTTGTTGGATGAAAGTACCGCAGCAGCCGAAGCCATGAGCATGTTCTATGGACAAAAAAACAAGCGAAACAAAGGCGAAGCGATCAATGAGTTTTTTGTTTCTGACCAAGTATTGCCACAAACAATTGATGTCCTACTGACACGGGCTAACCCCTTGGACATCAACATAGTAGTAGGCGATTGGAGAACCTATGAAGTGAATGAGCGCACCTTTGGTATTTTGCTGCAATATCCAGGAAAAGAAGGGGCAGTAGAAGATAGTAGAACGTTCGTTGAGCAAGTAAAATCGCATAAAGTTTACGTCGCCGTTGCTGCTGACATATTGAGTTTAGCTTTGTTGAAACCACCAGGCGAATGGGGCGCAGATGTGGTGGTCGGGAACACACAACGTTTTGGGGTGCCGATGGGTTACGGTGGTCCTCATGCTGCTTACTTTGCGACGACAGATACCTTCAAACGATTGATTCCTGGTCGTATTATTGGTGTGTCAGAGGATCGCTATGGTAATCCAGCTATGCGAATGGCATTGCAGACGAGAGAACAGCATATTCGGCGAGAAAAAGCAACTTCCAATATTTGTACGGCGCAAGCTTTACTAGCGATCATGGCAAGTATGTACGCCGTTTGGCATGGGAAAGAAGGCATTCGAGCGATTGCAGAGCGGGTGCATCACCATACACGAGTCGTGGAAGGCGCATTGACTGCTTTAGGCTTCAAACAACGCTACGATCACTACTTCGATACACTTTGTTTTGAGACCAATGACGTCATTAAAGAGAGTGTGCGAGAACAAGCCGAAGCAGCAAATATCAACTTGCTATACAACGAAGATAGTATTCAAATTTCGTTGGATGAAACGGTGACGGAAGAGAAATTAGAGCGGTTGGTTCGAGTCTTCGCCGACGCATTGGGACAGTCGATAGAAGTGGTTTGGGAAAACTATTCCATTCCACACGAGCGCATTCCTGATGGCTTGGAGCGTGATTCAGACTACTTGACACATCCAGTATTTAGTAGCCATCAGACGGAGTCCAAAATGATGCGCTACATCAAACGATTGGAGAATAAAGATTTGTCGTTGACGCATTCTATGATTGCATTGGGAAGTTGTACGATGAAGCTGAATGCGGCGACACAACTGATTCCAGTGACGTGGGCGGAATTTTCTACGATTCATCCATTTGCACCACTTGACCAAGTACAAGGGTATCTAAAAATTATCAAGGAACTGGAGGATTATTTGAGTGAAATCACTGGATTCGCCGCTTGTTCTCTACAACCTAATTCTGGCGCACAAGGGGAATATGCAGGGCTACTGACGATTCGTGCCTACCATGAAGCACGCGGCGATACGCACCGAAATATTGCGATTATTCCAGAGTCGGCACATGGTACGAATCCTGCGAGTGCAGTCATGGCAGGTATGGAAGTGGTCGTGGTGCAGTGCGACGAACGGGGCGACATTGATGTGGCAGACTTGAAAGCAAAAGCCGAAGAACATTCCGATAATTTGGCAGCATTGATGATTACTTATCCGTCGACGCACGGCGTTTTTGAGACAAATATTAAAGAAATCTGCGCCACTATTCACGAGCATGGTGGTAAAGTTTATATGGACGGTGCCAACATGAACGCGCAAGTAGGTTTGACGAATCCTGGCATTATCGGTGCGGATGTGTGCCACTTGAATTTACACAAAACCTTTAGCATTCCACATGGCGGCGGCGGTCCTGGCGTTGGTCCTATTTGTTGCAATGAAAGTTTAGCTCCGTTTTTGCCAACACACCCATTTGTCCAAACAGGTGGTGAGCAAGGGATTTCTGCGGTTTCGGGTGCGCCATTTGGAAGTGCTAGTATTTGTTTAATCTCTTATGCATATATTAAACTATTAGGCAAACAAGGAGTCACCGATGCAACGAAATATGCCATTCTGAATGCCAACTATATCCGCGCCCGTTTGCAAGATCATTACGATGTCCTATTCACTGGCGAAAACGGGCAGTCGGCGCACGAGTTGATTTTGGATTTGCGTCCGTTCCGTTCCGTAGCGAGTGCAGAAGACGTAGCGAAGCGATTGATTGACTATGGTTTCCATGCTCCAACTTTAGCTTGGCCAGTGCCTGGAACAGTCATGATCGAACCAACAGAAAGTGAAGGGAAAGACGAATTGGATCGCTTTTGTGATGCGATGATTGGCATTCGGCAAGAAATGGATGCGATTGCGAAAGGAGAAGCGGATGAGAAGGACAATGTGTTGGTAAATGCGCCGCATACCGTGGCAGAAGTGAGTGCAAACGAATGGACACATCCGTACTCGCGGGAGGAAGCGGCTTATCCAATCGCGTACTTGCGA
The DNA here is from genome assembly GCA_964385665.1 of uncultured Saprospiraceae bacterium. Classification (GTDB taxonomy): domain Bacteria; phylum Bacteroidota; class Bacteroidia; order Chitinophagales; family Saprospiraceae; genus JAAUTG01. Next base: position 23,565 of record CAYLPW010000025.1, on the reverse strand, counting down.
GACGGCTACAAGTTTTGGGCTTCTACTGGGCGTGTCAATAATGCGGCTGGCGACCGTAATTTGATTTGCACCTGTCCGCCAATAAGTGCATATCAAACAACAGAGTAACCACTTGGTCACCCGATGAATTATCAGGTTCAAATCACCGTAGTTTAGCACTTGGTGAAATCAGGCTTGACATTCATCGGGCGACTTTGTTTAAGGCTTTCTCTCGCTCTAATCTTTACGCAAGCTTCGCCTTCGCCAACTACCATTTATGAGTATCAGCTATTGGGAAAAAACAACCTTTCTTGCCGATGTCGACTATCTAATCATCGGCGGTGGCATCGTAGGATTGAATGCAGCACTCGAACTACGCCAATTAGCTCCCAAAGCAAAAATCCTCCTCCTCGAACGCGCAGCTATTCCACAAGGCGCAAGCACGAAAAACGCTGGTTTTGCCTGTTTTGGAAGTCCTTCAGAGCTATTAGCTGATGTAAAAACAGACGAAGCAGACACAGTTTGGGCAACCATGGAAGCCCGTTGGAAAGGCTTGCAGCGACTACGCGAAAAAGTGGGCGATGAAAATTTAGGCTACGAAGGTTCGGGTGGCTACGAAATTTTCACAGCGAATCAATCTAGGTTAGCAGGAGACTGTTTGGAACAATTAGACACTTTTAACAGTCACTTCAAATATATTACTGGAGAGGAAAACGCTTTTTTGCCAGCCGACGAGCAAATTTCAAACTTTCAGTTTCAGCAAGTCCATCACCTGATCGCTTGCCGCTTAGAAGGACAACTGCATCCTGGAAAAATGGTGCAAGCCTTGCAGCGATTGGCGCGAGAAGCGGACATTCAGCAGCTTTATGGTGTTGCTATTAGTAGTTGGTCAGTCCAAGAACAGGCAGTAGATGTACAAGCGCAAAATGGTTGGGAGTTTCGTACTAAAAAGCTACTGATTGCGACTAATGGATTCGCGCAGCGGTTGCTACCCGATGCAGATATTACCGCTGTTAGGAATCAGGTGTTGTTGACTGCTCCCATACAAAACCTTCCCTTTCGAGCTTGTTTTCACTACGACGAAGGCTATCGCTATTTCCGTAACGTCGGCAATCGAATACTCATTGGGGGCGCACGAAATCTGGATGCCGATACAGAAACGACTGACCAATTTGGACAGACAACTATCATTGAGACTGCCTTGGTAAGGATGTTACAGGATGTCATCTTGCCTAATTATCCGTTCCAAATCGAACATCGTTGGAGTGGTATTTTGGGTGTTAGCACAAGCAAACAACCTATCGTTCAACTATTGGACGAACGAGTTGGCGTGGCTGTTCGATTGGGAGGCATGGGTGTCGCGATTGGGACGGCGGTGGGAGAAGCAGCAGCACAGATGATGGCAAAGACGTGAAGGATAGCTACGAGACTTTCATTACCTTCGTTCCCTAATTTTTTACGCAATGAAGTGGTATCAGTTTGGTTGGATGTTTAACTTATTTTTTCTGTTCTGGTCTTGTCAAACAGCTTCAGAAGATACCTTATTTACGAGTACTCCGTCGTCACAATCGAATGTTGATTTCGAGAATATCCTCGCTGAAGATGAAACGTTTAACATCATTGAGTACCTCTATTTTTACAACGGTGGTGGCATCGCAGCGGGTGATGTAAACAATGATGGGCTGATTGATCTGTACTTTACCGCTAATCAAGGCATAGATAGACTGTACCTGAACAAAGGAGACTTACAGTTTGAAGATATTACCGAAACGGCTGGTGTAGGTGGCGAAACTGGACTGACCAAATGGACAAGTGGCGCAACAATGGTCGATATTAATACAGACGGCTGGCTGGATATTTATGTTTGTGAAGTGAGTGGTTATAAAGTTCTCAAAGGTCAAAATCGACTCTACATCAATCAACAAGATGGCACCTTTAAAGAGGAAGCTGAACGATATGGATTAGCGATTTCTACCTATTCGCAACACAGTGCTTTTTTGGATTACGATCAGGATGGCGATTTGGATTTGTTCTTGTTGAATCATGCAGTACACACGCCCGATTCCTACAAAAAAGCAGCAATTCGGAACGTGCGAGACGCTTTAGCTGGCGACCGATTGTACAGAAATGACGATGGTCGTTTTGTAGAAGTGACCGAAGCGGCAGGTATTTATAGCGGCGCAATGGGCTATGGACTTTCTGTCAGCGTGGGCGATTTGAATAATGATGCGTTTCCTGATATTTACGTCACTAATGACTTTCATGAAAACGATTATCTCTACCTCAATCAGAAAGATGGCACGTTTCAAGAAGTTATTCAAGAAGCAACTGGACACCTCAGCACATTCGCCATGGGCAATGATCTGGCGGATGCGAATAACGATGGTTGGTTAGATATTTTGACGGTCGATATGAAGCCGAATGAAGAACCGATTTTGAAGGCTTCTGCTGGTGTTGATCCTTATGAAATTTATCAGTATAAACTCTCTTTTGGCTACCACGATCAGTATTCTCGCAATACGCTACAACTCAATAGAGGCATACTGCCCCATTTTGACAACATTCGCTTTAGTGAAGTCGCGCAGATGAAAGGCATCGCTGCTACGGATTGGAGTTGGAGTAGTTTGCTCACCGATTTGGATAACGATGGACAAAAAGATGTCTTTATCAGTAATGGTATTCCCAAACGTCCCAACGATTTAGATTATATCCGTTATCTATCTAATCAGGACGCACAAAACGGACTTTCGGCTGCTGAAATGATTCAAAATATGCCCGATGGTCGCTACGCTAACTTCGCCTTTCAAAATATTAATGGAACGTTCAAAGAGGTGGCTGAAAGTTGGGGATTAAATTTTGAAGGCTATTCCAATGGAGCGATTACAGTGGATTTAGATAATGATGGAGATTTGGATATAGTTCTTAATAATTGGGGGGAAAAGGCAAGTATTTTTGAGAACCATACCAATGAAAAACAGGATCGACACTATCTGAAAATTCAGTTGCATGGCGACGAACAAAACCCAAATGGTGTAGGCGCACATATCTCTATTTATGCCGACAACGAAGTGCAAGTTATTGAAAATCAACTAAATAAAGGTTGGTTGTCGAGTGTCCACTCCCCTATCATTCACTTTGGATTGGGAGAACATATACAGGTCGATTCGATCAGTATTCGTTGGAACAGTCAAGATCAACAAACGCTGATAAATATATCGGTCGATCAAACCATTGATGTGTTTCAGAAAGAAGCTACTGCCAGCCCTCCCGATTCTTCACCTGAAGAAACCTATCTGTTCCGACGAGTCAACAACTCTGGCATCGACTTCATTCATCAAGAAAACAACTTCAATGACTTCGCCAACGAACGACTCTTACCACGACTGATGAGTACAGAAGGACCAGCCTTGGCAGTCGGTGATGTCAACGGCGACGGATTAGATGACATCTATCTAGGTGGTGGTAAAGGACAAAGTGATGTCCTTTATTTGCAACAAAATGCTGCTATTCCATTTCAAAAAACCTCCACGACTGCCTTCGCTGAATTTAGTTTGGGAGAAGCTATCGACGCGACTTTCTTTGATGCAGATAATGATAAGGATTTGGATTTATACGTCGTTCGTGCCGGCAATGAAGCGGAAAATAGTCCATTTTTACAAGACGTTTTATACTTAAATGACGGGCGAGGCAACTTCAGCGCAGATTTGGATGCTTTGCCTGATATGCGTTTCAATGGTAGTTGTGTTGTCCCGATGGATGCAAATGGCGATCAGCATTTGGATCTTTTTATTGGTCACGCAGCGCAACCTTCTTTATACGGATTAAGTGGCGAAAGCGTATTACTGATAAATGACGGCACGGGCAAATTTAGTCGAGCGGAATTACCTGATAAAGGACGATTGGGCATGGTGACCGATGCTGTCTGGCTACCTACCAAAAACCAGCTAGTTGTTGTCGGAGAATGGATGCCGATTACGACGCTGAATTTCAACGAAACGCTTCCTTCAATAATGAAATTGACCTCCTCTGGCGGTTGGTGGAAAACAGTAGCTACGGTCAATGTTGATGGAGAAAATGGTTATGACGGTCTCCTATTAGGCAATGAAGGATTGAATACAAATCTGCATGCTTCTATCAAGCAACCACTTGAATTGTATGTCAAAGATTTTGATGAAAACCAAGATTCAGAAGCGATCATGGCGTACTACAAAAACGATCAGCAATGGGTCTATCCAGGTTTGGATGTCATCGCCAAACAGATGGTGAGTTTGCGAAAAACGTACACTGATTATGCCACTTTTGCTAATCGCTCTTTTGAAGAGATATTCTCAGCCACCAATTTGGAAGGTAGTAAGCAACTCAGTGTGCAAACTTTAGCCTCTACTTACGTTGATCTTAGAAGCAGTGAGCTGAAGCTACAGCCGTTACCAAATGATCTACAATGGTCATGTCTACAAGCATTCACCACCGCTGACTTCGATCAGAATGGGCGACGAGAAGCAATCGCTGTCGGTAATTTTTCTGGAAATACGACGAGTATCGGGCGTTCGGATGGTTCGTTTGGACATTACTTGAAGTGGGAGAATGAAGCGTGGAAAAGTGTGCCGTTGCAAGACGTTGGCTTTGCAGTAGAAGGTGAATGTCGAGCGACGGAGGTGATTCGAGGAGCAGGTGGTACGAACTATTTACTAGTTGTTCGGAATCAGGCTTCACCAGTTTTATTTAAATATCGCAATTAGCTTGTCTCAGTTTATACCTAAAAAGTGTGTCACTTGTAAAAACAGAAAAACCATCAGCACTAGAAGCTAGACTTCCAATACTGATGGCTCAAAAAATCAGTTACTAAATTGGTTATTGGGTCACCACCATTCGCTTAGTCGCTATCACTTTTCCATCTGCAATAAGAGAATAGAAATAAATTCCATTGTCTAAGTTCATCTGTAATTCAAACTGAAGATGACCACGATCTTCAATATTGACTCGTTGTACCATTTTTCCGTGTACATCAACAACTGTTAGTGCTGCTTCTTGAACACCTGCTGCAATCGTCATTGGAATCGTTGTCATTGTACGCACTGGATTTGGATAATTTTGCTCTAATATGGACGCTTCTTCCGTCGTGCCAGCATACGGTTTTGTTATAGTTGTTGTGTGTTCTGTCATTTTCACAACAGGGATAGTGGATCGACCTTCAATTTCACCATTCGTATTCGAGCGTTGAGCGATACAAAACTCGTCAATAAAGAACAGCGCGTTATCAATCGCATAAAAATCAAGTGCTCCCAGTTGAGTAGTTGTTCCGCGTCCTGATGTTTTGCTACTTGCCGACCAACGGAATAGACCTTGATAATTGACATAGAGTACGACTTCATTCTCTGATAGTTTGTACAATAAAGTCACAGTGAACCAACGTCCGCGAGGATAGGTGAAACGTGCATTGTTGCCCCCCACTTGTAGTGTGCCAATCCCTTGCTCATCAAAAATAATTTGAAAAGCGGTCTCGTCACCTGGAAAGTCTTGGAACTTTTGTACATTAAAGTAGCCTTTTTTCCCAGACGGGACATACATATTAAAGCTCATTTCGTAGGTTCCTGTCGTCTGATCGCCTAAGTTTAAAAGCACATCCGTTTGATTACTCAAGTAGTCTTTATGCTCTACACGCATGGACTTTCCACCGTCAGAAGCAATTGCTCTAGTCACGTCTGCATCAGCTGAATTACTTGCCCACTTCGACCAACGGGTAGACTGAGGTGTAATCGCTCCACTCTCGTAGTTGTCGAAATCTTCACAGAAAGGAATATCGTTGTTTCCGTCATTTCCACCACCACCTTGAGAGCAAGTGGCAGGAGGGACGATAGTAATATTGAGCATACAGCTTCTATCCTCGCGGTCGATGATGGTCATCTGTCTTGTGCCTTCACCTATTGACTGATTTGAGAATCTCATAGGGCGGTCGTATGGCAAATCGGTTGCAAAATAAGAACCATTATAGATGATGTCGTAACTGCCACCTAAGTCAGTTCCTGTAGGTTGCAACGTAAACTCAAATACATCATCTGAATCATCACCTGAAGTACCATTGTTGTCGCAAGCACTGACGACTAAGTTTGCATTCTGTAGGGCACAGCTAGGTGGATTATCTTCCTGACAAATTTCACATCTTTTGTAAACATTAGGCGCAGGATCACCGCCGAAAGTGGCGCTTTTGCAGGGTGAGCCACCTGCTACTTCTTTTACAATGTACTGTCCATTCGCCCCAAATCGCACCATCTTTGTACCTGTAAAATTCAAGGTTTCGTGCTCATTTGCAATGAATGTCCAATTATCGCAGGTAGATACAGTACTTCCTTCTTGTGTGACCGTTAGTTGAATAGTCAGCGTAGAAGAAGCGATTGTAATGGTTGCTGTGCGTGCTGTACTCGCTGTATTTTGTTCATAATTAACTCGGAGAGTTGCATCACCTGTGGCAGTAGCAGGAGAAATTTGAATCCAGCTTTGTGGAGTTGTCGCCGTCCAATTGGTATTGGCTAAAATCTGAAATGACGTGCTTCCACTCATTTCATTGACCTGCTCTGCATACGTATTCGCTGCCAGAGCAGCCGCTTCGCATTTGTAGCATTTTTTAGGTACGCCAGGTGCAGGATCACCGAAAGTAGCATTGTCGCAAATAGTGCCTGGAGTGACTTGCTTGACCCTAAATTGTCCATTGCCTCCATAGCGAATATATGTTGGACTGCTCAAATTTAACACATCTCCCTCGCTTGCCATTTCCGTCCAATTGTCGCAAGTAAATTCACCTGCTGCTTGAGTAACTGTCATACTTTTTGTCTTACCATCATTGGTACGAGCTGTGAGAGTCGCCATTCTTGAATTGGTAGTCGAATTAGCAGTATAACTAGCGGTGAAATTGCCACTTCCTGTTCCGCTACTTGGACTGATCGTTAGCCAGTCTGCATTACTAGAAACAGTCCAACTAGTAGCTGCTGAAGCATCAATTTGGAATGTTCTGCTACCTGTACTGTTCGGAACAGACTGACTACTAGGCGATACAGCAAACTGATCCTCGAAGTAAACATTAATGATGATTTCATCGAAAATTTCGTCTAATTCATCCTCGCAAGTAGGTGTCAGTAAGAGTTCGATACCTCTATAGCTAGTGGCAGTAGAGCCAGGATTTTGTTCTACATATACTAAGGTGCGTCCAGAACCTTCAACCAAATCAATTGATTGATTACTCGTTAAAGTGAAGTCATCATTCTGATTGTTGAGCCCAAGTCGATTCGTTCCTAATTTAACCGTTGCATTGGCTACTTCGCCCGCAGAAAGTCGGTAGGTGTTGGCCCCCCCTGCAATCGTATTTCCATTTTTAATACGGAGTGGAATTTGAGCAAGAGTACCTGGAGCAGCATAGACATTGATTTCTTTTTTAGCAGCTCCATTCTCTAATCCAAATAACTGAGGTTGATTCAACTGATACCCCACTTCGTAAGGACAACTAGAGCGCGATCCACTCTTTACCTCAAAGATATGCGTCCCAAATCTGGCGTCTTTTTTGACTTGTACCTGGAACAAATCATCAGAATCATCATCATCTAAGTTATATCCAATCGTTAGTCCATTGGTTTGGCTACTTGATCTACCTTTACTTACTTCCTGCGAAACGCCTACTGCTGTAGAGGTACTAAATCCTGTACCACCTACACTTACGCCTGCTTCTATACAAAGCGAAGCATCAATATTCAACGTACTAGTCGTCGCATAGCTCTGTGTGCGCTCTACACTTTCGGATAATTCACTAGACACATTTCTACCGCCGCGAACAGGTTTTACGTTGCCAAGAGGAGCAGCACTAGCGATATATCGGCTATTGTCTTCGATCATCTTCTCCCATGCTTTGATGTTACGATCAAAATCTCTCCATTGTACATCATCTCTATTGTAGCTATTGCGAGCTGCCTCTGTGTTTGGAATAACGATGTCTTCAATGTCTGCCTTTAGTTCAGCAAAATCTTGAATGTTCATGACTTCAAAGTGAAGTGCTTTCTTGGCTGTCGTAACTCCACACTGTGAGTTGTAACCCACTTGAATAGATGGGCCGTACCGATAGGTGGTATAACTTCCGATGAATAAATCGCCTTCCTCTCCGACAAGATTGCTTCCATTTTGAAAAGTAGTCGATATGGTACGGCAAACTTCAGTAGAGGCTTCTCTTCCTTCGTTCACACTTCTGCTGAATGAACCTGTGACACTAAATTCGCTTTCTACGCTGACGCCAAATAGAGAAAAGTCTGTACCTACCGTGACGCTCACATCCGAAGCTTGATTGTTACCATTGGCGAAACCAACTGACATTTCACTACAAGTCGTGACATCTCTAGCGATGAAGGTAGAGCTATTGTCGCCAGGTGCATTGTGCAAGACCATATTAAGGGTAGGCGGTCCTGTGACTGTTTTGTCATTGCCATTCGCATCTTTGGTAAACGCTGTTTGTGTACCAGTCACGATGATAGGTACAGCGACGACTTGCGCAATCGTATTGCCTGAGCTATAACACTCCAAGACGAGTAGGCGGGTGTAGTTGCGATTTTTGTTTAAATAAACGGTAGTCGGTGTGTAGTCAAAGTTAATGGTTTGCCCAGGATTGTTAAAGGTTTCAGTGGTTCCTCCTTCGGGATCACCTACAGCACCAGTGTAGTATTTGATTTTACTGAAGCGGCGACTGCCTCTGTTAAAGGTGAAAGAGTACTTTTTAGTATCGCTTTTAGGAATAGCGAAAGTGAGTTGTGAATTGTTGTAAATATGTCCCTGTACTTGACTTTCACTCGGGACGCCATCCCACGAAGACATTCTGTACCCACAAGCTCTTTCTGGCAAACCCTCAGCCGTGACGGATGTACCTGCCACAAAAGACTCATAATAGGGAATAGTGGCCGTACCTAAAGACATATTCCTAAGCACAATCTGACTTCGAGTCGTGCAATCTTTGCCGAAGACACCTCCTTGTAACGATAGTGTTTTTCCATATTCGTCTCTTCGTAGGTCGATATCTAGATAAAGCTGTCCACCAGGAATTGTCCCTCTATGCTCTCCGTCTATCCAAATGAACCACGGTAAAACAGGATTGCTGTAAAAGACACAGCTTTGCTGGACTTTTTCGGGCGCAAATACTCTGATTTTATTGCCAATAGGTTGTGCAAATGAAGACTGCGCAGTAGCAGTGTGCAATAAGAAAAAGCAACTAGCGAAGATGAGGGCTATTGCTTTGAAATTTTTCCAGCTGAAGTTGTAAGTAATTGTCATGATACGTTTTTTTATTGACTTGATGTCTATGTATCATGATTCCACCTATTGGTTATCACTGTGATGGAAAAAAATTATGCATTCATTGGAAAAATTTAGTCACTATCTAAGTAAGCAATAGAGAATCATTTGTTTTGTCTCTAGCTATACATCGTCGCCACCAGCATCCGTCCACTCGCTCGATTGCGAAACTCACACAAATAAATCCCTTGCCAAGTGCCTAGATTCAAGCGACCGTTTGTGATCGGAATTTGAAGGCTACTTCCAATCATAGCCGCCTTGATGTGTGCTGGCATGTCATCTGGTCCTTCCAAAGTATGCATCAAAAAAGGTAGATTTTCAGGCACAATTTTGTTGAAAATACTCTCAAAATCGGTACGGACATCTGGGTCGGCGTTTTCGTTGATGGTGAGTGCTGCGGAGGTGTGCTGGATGAATAAATGAAATATACCTTGCTGTGGTAATGTAGTCAATTGCTCTGCAACTAGCTGCGTGATGAGGTGATACCCTCTTCGGAAAGCTGGCAAGCGAAACTGTGTCTGTTGGATCATAGTATTATTTGTTTAGTGTGCTAATTCTCAGAACGATCACCGACTGAACTTCAGGGGTTGGAACTGTAATTCTTTTAGGCGAGCCGCTAATTGTTTTAGCATATGTTTTATCGCTTCTGTATCTCGTAAATTGACTGTATCCAACTGTATTCTCCTCAGTAGATATGTATCTACTTCAAATCCGTTCTGTTGAATCAGGGCTTCGATTTCTTTTTCTTTGTCCGATATGGCAATAAGTGGAATGATTTTTATCGCTGGATCAGATTTTTCGACATTCAATAAACTGATTCGAAAATAATAGCACTCTATCTGACCGATTAGTACTGTTTCCAATTCTTCGAGTATATTTTCAAAACTGCCTATACCTCCAGAAAAGTCTAAAGCTTTGAAAGCTGGCTGATCAAAATACCACTTCTTGATGACTAGATTATCGTAATTGTATACAGTTACTAAAATGACTACAATTGCGGAACAACCTAGCGCGTAGCATGTAGATGTCCACCATCTAGCGCGTATCGCTTCTATATCAAAGCCAAACTGTACAAGTGTAGGTAAGAAGGTAAATGGAAAAATAAGGAGAAAACAAACAGCTAATCCGTAAAGAATTGTTCTTCTTTCTAATTTCAGAAGTAGCAGAAAACCATTCATGGAAAAAATATTCATGCTAATGGTGGCACAACAATCTGTTACGCCGCTACACTAGTTGTCCAATAAGATGCCCAACGACCGCATGGCACGCGCCGAAGCACTTTGTTCTGCACTTTTCTTATTGAAGTCATCGGCTGAAGCAATCTTTTTATCGTCGATCAGAACAGCTACTTTAAAGCGATCCCGTTTTTCGTACTTGTAGCGAGCAAGCAGTTTGTAGTTGACGGTTTGCCCATTCTTTTGACACCATTCTAGCAAGCGACTTTTGTAATTGTCGTCTATAGTTTCTAGCTCCTGAACATCCACATAGTTGCGCAAAATTTTCTTGATGATGTATCGCTTCGTCCCCTTATACCCCAATTCTAAATACACGGCTCCTACCAATGCTTCCACCGCGTTACCTAACATGGAATGACTTAGTCGTGTGTTGTTCAATTCAGACAATAGAATATCCAATTCCATCTTGTCACCGATCAAATTGAGGGTTTTACGCTTCACGATTTTGGAGCGCATTTTGGTCAGAAATCCCTCGTTGGCATTGGGATATTTTTTGAATAGATATTCTGCTACAACCGTCCCTAATACAGCATCACCTAAGTATTCTAAACGTTCGTTGTTCTGGATAGCGTAACCCTTGTTGGATTGGTTCGACTTATGAGAGAAAGCAATTTTAAACGTGCTAATTTTGGTCGGTGTGAATCCAACTATTGGCTTTATCTTTCGTACTAACTCTCGATCTGGTGAGAGATAATAATTGTATAATCGAAATAAAAACTTCACCTAATTTATGATTTACAGAACACAAAACTTACTGATAACTCACTCGCTATCAGTACATTACTAATTCGGTTAGTTGCATCCTTTGTATATAGAAAAGGAGCGCTATCTAGGTGTTTTGCCAATGGAGTTGAAAGATACGTTTTATTCCTGTAAACCGATTGTTGTGATCTACTAAAATATAGCTTCTCCTCTATTCTTCATATCGTTTTACAATTAATGAAGCATTGTGTCCACCAAAACCAAACGTATTACTTAACGCCACATCTACCTTTCGTTCCTGTGCTTCGTTAAATGTCAAATTGAGTCGACTATCTATATTTGGGTCGTCCGTAAAGTGGTTGATAGTCGGTGGCACGAAGTTGTGATTGATGGCGTAAATGCAGGCTAAAGCTTCTACTGCACCTGCTGCACCTAACAAATGTCCTGTCATCGACTTAGTCGAACTGATGTTTAGGTTGTAAACTGATTCGCCAAAAACCTGTTGTATTGCTTTAATCTCCGCTACATCGCCAAGTGGTGTAGACGTACCGTGTACATTGAGATAGTGGACATCTTGAGGATTTAGTTTCGCATCCTCTAAAGAAATACGCATCACTTTTTCTGCTCCCAAACCTTCAGGATGTGGCGCAGTGATATGATGAGCATCGGCTGTTGCGCCATAGCCCACTATTTCACCGTATATCTTCGCTCCTCTTTTTTTGGCGTGCTCTAGCTCTTCTAACACCAAAGCGGCTCCACCTTCTCCCAGTACAAATCCATCTCGATCTGCATCGAAAGGACGTGAAGCTGTTTTATAGTCATCATTCCTGGTAGAAAGTGCGCGCATGGCGTTAAATCCCCCAATACCTATTTTACAAACTGTCGCTTCCGAACCTCCAGTGATAAAAATATCGTTGCGACCAAAGCGAATATAGTCAAAAGCGGTTCCAATGGCGTGGGTAGAGGAAGCACAAGCCGATACGGTAGCGTAATTGATCCCTCTGAATCCATATTTGATAGATATGAGTCCAGCAGCTAAGTCTGGAATCATTTTTGGTATCATAAATGGATTGTAGCGTGGCGTTCCATCACCAGCCTCAAAGTTTTCCACATCTTCTTCTAAAGAACGTAGTCCACCAATACCCGATCCCCAAATAACACCAGCTCTATCCAGTTCTATCTTTTCAACATCTATTCCAGCATCTTCCATGGCTTCTTCTGCCATATACATGGCGTAGAGCTGAAAGCGATCTACTCGACGGACTTCTCGTTTATGGATTCTGGTTTCTGGATCAAAATCTTTTAGCTCACATGCAAATTTTGTCTTAAATTTTTCTGGGTCAAAGTACGTAATCGGATTCGCCCCACTTACGCCATTTTGTAAGCCCTCCAAATAGGTGGATGCAGTGTTACCAAGTGGTGTTAATGCACCTATACCAGTTACGACTACTCTTCTCATATTAAGCTATCAATTAGAATAAGGAATGGGCGAAAAATTAAGTTCCGTATTTGAACGCAGTAGATTTTGTATAAAGACAAAGGCGAACTCCGATAGCTAGCAGAGAGGAAACCTGTTAGCTAGCGAGCATTTTCAACGCAGTATCTGTCCAAAAGATACCGTCGTAAATTGGGAAGTTATTAGTTGACCGTTCCTAATATCAAAAAATATACAAAAATGGCTACCTACACTTCCACATCATAAAAGCATAAATAGCCAAACATAAATAGTAATTCTATTTACGCTTCTTCTCCTTTTTCAGCTTTGATGTATTCAATAGCATCACCAACGGTAGCGATTTTTTCCGCATCCTCATCTGGGATCGAAATATCAAATTCCTTTTCAAACTCCATAATCAATTCTACGGTGTCCAAAGAGTCAGCGCCCAAGTCGTCGATGAAATTAGCGTCTGCTACCACTTCTTCTTCTCCTACTCCCAGCTTTTGAACGATGATATTGGTCACTGTTTTCTGAATGTCTGACATAATTAATCACTTTATTAAACAAATAAGTTTTGCGCAAAGTAAATCAAATGAGGACGTAAGTTCAAGTTTTGGGATACAAAAAGTTTGTTCGCCTAGTAAAGAGGAGATAGTATTGAAGAAATAACCATCAATATATGGGACTTTAAAACGAATATTAGACAGTAGACGAAGCTACTTATCGCGCTTGATTATAGATAATTAGTTTCCATCGAAACGCCCACTTCCACATCAACTTGTAGTCTGTAAATTTTACTGCCCGTACTATTTCTTTCCAGTCGGCTTTGCGAAAACTGCGTGCCACAGAAAGAGCAGCATCATGCCGTACCATCGGCGATTTTGAAAAAAACCGAGTCAATAGTTTAATAGAATAGTAAGCTAGACTATGACGGTGCAAATCGTTGATGACAATTCCTAATTGTGCTTGTTTTTTGAATACTTGAAACAGTTCCACCAGCTGTGGCTGCGTAAAGTGATGCGTGAATAGACTAGCATGTAGAAAGTCACAGTCCAACTCTGCAAATTCTTCATCAAAAATATTCAAACAGCGAAACGAGATTTCTGGATAGTGTGCGCAGTTTTCTTCAGCATACTTCACTATATTTGGATTAGCATCTATCCCGATGAACTGAATATTATGCCCTTTACGCTTTGCCCAACGCGCCATTAGAATCAGCAGATCACCGCCTCCACAGCCAATGTCTAGAAGCGTATATGCTTCTTGTGGATAGGCTTTAATCAACTGTTCTAGTCCTTTCCAGCTCAGCCGATTGCCACCTAGCAGGCGGTTGATGACCTCAAGTTCTTGTAGCGTCTGTTCGATCACTTCTCCTGAACTATCCAGATCGTCCATGAGTTCTTCTTCCTCGGAGCGTTGACGTAAATTGATGGGCATATATGCATTAGTTTTAAATATGGACCTTAAGATGAAGAAAAAAATGGTCACTGCCGAATCCTAGAGTACGTTAATTCTTAAACAATGTCTTCCGTCCAAATTCTCGGCAAATACGACACTCATCCGGATGATGACCACGTGCTGGACAAAACTCTCGACCGTAGAAGATGATCTGTAAATGTAGCTTATTCCAGTCCTCTTTTGGAAACACTTTTTTAAGATCGGCTTCCGTTTTTTCAACATTCTTTCCAGTACTCAATTTCCAACGATACGCTAACCGATGAATATGGGTATCAACGGGAAATGCTGGATGACCAAAGCCCTGCGACATTACGACAGAAGCCGTTTTATGTCCTACGCCTGGCAACGCTTCTAAAGCTTCAAAGCTCTCTGGTACTTGCCCATTGTGTTCCTCTAGTAAGATTTCAGATAGACGATGAATGGCTTTCGACTTACGCGGTGACAACCCACAAGGGCGAATGATCTGTCGAATTTCTTCCACATCCATATTAACCATAGCAGCAGGATTATCTGCTCGGTCGAATAGGTGGGGAGTGACCAAATTGACACGCTTGTCCGTACACTGCGCAGACAGCAATACCGCAATCAATAATGTATAATTGTCGCCATGATCGAGTGGCACTGGCACATCTGGGTATAATTCTTCTAGGATAGCAGCAATTTTAGCAGCGCGCTCTTTTTTCGTCATGTGTTCATGGGTTATAGATTATGATTTATGGCTTATGGCTTATGGCTTACAAATTATGATCCATGATCCATGACTCATAATCCATAATTAATTAGATAACATCACAGGCATCACTAACATCAAAATCTCTTCGTTTTCGACACTTTCAGCAGGCAATAGAATACCGGCGCGGCTAGGTCCTGACAATTCCATTTTAACTTCGTCGGATTCTAGTACACTCAACATTTCAATCAGGAATTTTGCATTGAAACCAATCGTTAGAGGCTCTCCTTCAAATGTACATGCTAGCTGCTCCGTCGCTTCGTTTGAGAAGTCTAAGTCTTGTGCAGAAACCGTCAAACTGTCTTCGGAAATATTGAGAATAACTTGATTCGTCGTTTTATTGGCGTAGATGGCAATTCGCTTCAAACAGCTTTGAAAATCAGTGCGACTGACTGTCAGAGTGTGTGGATTGTCGACGGGAATAACGGCATTGTAGTCAGGATAACGGGCATCGACTAATCGACAGACCAAATGCGAGTCACCGAAGTCAAAAAAGGCATTGGAGTTATTGAACGATAGTTTGATCTGTCCAGCATTCGGCAGAGCCGACTTCAACAAATTCATCGCTTTCTTAGGTACAATGAATGAGGTAGACACATCACTTTCTAACTCCGATAATGTATATTTCACTAGCTTATGCGCATCTGTTGCGACACTAATCATTTTTCCAAAATCAATCTGCATATAAATACCATTCATCGCTGGGCGTAAATCATCGTTACTTGTAGCGAATAAAGTCTTGCTAATGATTTGATTCAACGCATTCGATTCTAAACTCACCGAATCCACTGTCTCCGCTTCAGGCAACCTTGGAAAATCTTGTCCACTTTCTCCAGCTAAACGATACTTTCCTTGCGAAGACGTGATCTGTATACTGTTTGTTTCCTCAAATACTTGGAACGTGATGGGTTGCTGTGGTAGCGCTTTCAATGTCTCCATCAATATTTTGGCGGGAATTGCCACTACTCCGTTCGCATCTGCCAATACTTCTAACTTGGTCACAATTGATGTTTCCAAATCCGTCGCAGCAATTGTCAACTGCTCGCCTTCAATCGTGAATAAGAAGTCTTCCAAAATGGGTAAAACTGGATTGGTAGGAATGACACCGCCTGCAATCTGTAATTTGCGAAGTAGTTCGGAAGAGGAGACGCTAAATTTCATAGGTTGGATTTATATTTTAATAGAGCTTCGTCAGGTGCTAATGACTAAATAAAGTTTGTCCTATCACATACTGTGATAACACACAAAGATAGGTGATGTTGCTGTTCTACAGCATCCAATTACCAACAAAATGTGGATAACTAGAGTTCTGTGGCTTGACTTACTTCTGTTGCTATTGAGAGAGGTGCAGCCGAATAAGAGACAAAGACTAACTGCTTCCCATCAGGCGAAAAGGCATTGATCCCTAAGCTTTCTGTACTTGCATAAATAGGTAGTTCAAATTGAAACGATTGCTGCTCTTCAGTTAGATTTAGTCGGCGCAGATAGCTCAATTGAAATGCGTTCTCTTCCACAAATGCACTAGCCTCTTCTGTCGATAAGACCCAAACACCTTCCCCATTGGCGCACACTTCCCAATCTGCCCATTCATCGAAACTCAATTGCTTCTTTTCTAAACCTAATGCAGACATCGACCATACTTTTGGACGTTTCGTGTTTTGACTACAGTAATACACCTTTTTATCCACTGGAGAATAATCCGCCGACTGCGCTGATCGACTCAATCGAATGTCTTTTTCATCAGTGACATGATATTGATGGAGTTCCCACGATTTTCGATTTGAACGACGGGTACGATAAAAAATGTCGCCATTCTCTTGTTTGATATCCTCCAATACGACAGGCGATTTTTCTAATAGTAAATAACTAGATGACGAATCACGTGCTGTCAGATATGCGCGAATACCTATACTATCTACTGAACTTACAAAAAGGATATTGGAGTTCTCTAAATAAGTGTGTGCAACGACCTTTTGCCAATTCGTATCCAGTTCAATTGGCTCTAAATGCTCACCGTTTTTCGCATCAAGGCGATAGAGCTGTCCTTCTTTCCTAACTGTGATAAAATTTCCATTGTTATGCCAAGTAGGAGCCTCCAAAACTCCTTCTTGTTCCCATAAAACTCGTCGGCTACCACTCTCCACATCCAACATTTCGACACGACTAACAATAGGGTCTCCCTCCTTTATTAGGTACGTCAAGTTCAGGTTCTGAAAAGATAATTCCTGTGTAGTCGCTTTCGCAAATAGCCCACCGTACAAACGTTCGTCAGGCAAGAGTGACTGCATGGCTAGTAAAGTAAATGGTTGATTGGGCAGAGCATAGTACGCCATCAACTGTGTGCCTTCACGCATAAAACGTAGGTATTCGACTTCGACGGCAAGTGCGTTACTACGATTGACTTCGGCGGCAGGAACGAAACTCAACTGATCGTTGGCTATTTCTAGTCGCGCAATAGAATTTTTAGACACTTCGTTGCTGAATAACAACAAGCCATAAGTGCCTGCCCCTTTTTCTTTCGGTAGCTTGACATCCAATGTAAAATCACCATCTAATGCTGTCCAAAGCAAGCGATTTTCATCCAACTCACTAGAGGGAAGCTGATAGAGTTGCGTCGTTTCATTGTATTGAAATGAATTGGACTGCACCAATTGATCTTTAAACAATCCTACATCAGCACGTTGAGTTTCAGGTAGTTGTTGGTTGTTCTCTTGGCAAGCCATAAGCAAGCAGTAAGAGAGCATCGGCAATATGTATCTCATAGTCGTTTTGTTCCTATTGGACGCTAAATATAGTAAATTGTTGGGTTTAGAACAGCTTTGAGAGAACAAGATATCATCTTCGATCCATGAAGAGGCTATACTATTTTCAAATAAGTAACGTACCTTGGTCACTTTCATTTCAACTCATAGTTATACCATTCCATGGGACTTACGATTCACTATAAAGGACAACTGCGCGACACTTCACTGATTCCTGATTTTGTGAAAGAATTAGAAGATATTGCTAATTCATTAGACTGGAAAAGTACTCGCATAGATAGACTGATTCCATTAGATGAAGAGAGTCCGATTCCAGAAGAACGCGTGCAGGAAGGAATACGGTTAATAGGTATTCATGTCACCCCGCCAGATTGCGAAACCTTCTGCTTCGACTTTGCGCCGTCTGGACGAATGATGAATATCATCATGCTACGCTTTTCGCCTGAAACGTATCCAGAAGCTGACTTTGTTTATCTGATGCATACCAAAACACAGTATGCAGGTATGGAGCTACACATTGCAGCGATTGCATTGATGCGCTATTTGGAGAAAAAGTATTTTCAATCACTAGAAGTATCGGACGAAGGCAACTACTGGGAAACCAACGATGTAGCTATCCTGACGCAACGATTTGAGGAATATACGACGCTAATCAATGCGGTGAAGGAAGCATTGCAAAAAGCCGTTCTACCGCCTAATTTGGAAGAAAATGATCTTATTCAGCAGGTGATGAAAATTATTCGAGACGGGTTGGATGAGTTAGATCATTAAATAGCAAAGGGCGAAGCCACTGTTTCGCCCTTTGGTAACTCAAAAATGTAAACCTGCCCGATGGTCAGATTTACCCAACTGTATAGGTAGACAGGTTTATTGTTGAACGCAGACTTGGTTGTATTATCTACCAGTTTCTTTTCGATTTTTCGATTTTCTTCGCCCTTTCTTCTTTCCCTTTGGCTCTACTTCTTCCACCATCGGCTCATCCCCTACCGCAATCAAATTCGCAAACAAGCGATACGCGCCAGGCACACCAGCGGGCAACTCTCGAAACCAAGAATAACCAGTATAAATGTAGTGTCCTTCGCCATAAGAGGCGACCAACAAACCGCCATCACGTGCTGGTTCGCCTTTGTCGTTACTCGATAAAATAGCGGTGTAGTTCTCGTCCCATTCATTCGGAAAATACAAGCCCCGCTCCTGCACCCAATCTTCAAAATCGGCGGTGGTAATCTTGTTTGGGAAGTTCAAAACGGGATGCTCAGTCGCAATCAAACGAACTTCAGCATCTTCCATAGACACCCGATCGCGCGACAGCTTGAATGGATACGGTCCTAATTCTTCGCTTGGTACACTTTTCCCACGTGTCGTATTGTATTGCACGATCATTGTACCACCTTGATTGACATATTCTAGTAATTTGGGCTGATAGAACTTTAGGCGATCTACCGTATTGTAAGCGCGGACACCTAGAATAATCGCATCGTATTGTTTCAGATTATCGACCGTCATATCTCGATCTTCTAACAGATCAACTTGATAACCAATCTGTTCCAAACTATTTGGAATATCATCGCCTGCACCCATCAAGTAACCGATGCGCTCTCCTGATTTTTTCAGATCGACGCGTACCACTTTGGCTTCGGCTGGTCGCAAGACGCTCTGCGTAGGGATGTGTGCGTAGTCCATGACGGTCATAGAGCGATCGTATGTTTGTCCATCGACAGTTACTTTTGGACTAATTTGACCTTGATTTTGAGTAGCTGGTGGCGTCAATTCAAACGTCACTTTTAGCTCTTCGCCTTTCAACTTTAAATCGAATGGAATGCTTTCTGGTATCACCATCCATCCTTCAGGATGCGCCAATTCAATCGTTCCAGACGTGTTTGCTTTTCCAGATTTGACTAGGACTTCTACTTGCTGTGCTTGATTGCTGGCAAAAACATAAACCGTACTATTTAGATCAGCAAACACAGGTGGCGTTACTTCAAATGGTCGATATACTTCGCCATCGACAGGATCGGTGCGTTTGTAGATGACCTCTTTGGTGTATGAAAACGGTAGTCCTTCTATTTCTAGATCGAATTGAACATTGAATACACGCTGCATTTCAGGTTGCCCGATGAGTTGTTGATCGTTGACAGTGTACATGCCTAGCTCGGCAGGTTCATTTAGCCAGTACGCATTGGTATATGCCATTTTTTGAGGCAACTCAACTGTTTTATACAACTCATAGGCTTGATTTTCGTCTAGCTTTAACTGCATGGTTGTATCAAACAAACTCGGCGCGATTTGCAGCGATTTTATCGTCACATCTACATCGGAGCGGTTAATCATTTCCAATCCAATCTCTATAGCTGAACCTGGAGTAGCGGTCGGTTCTTCCGCAACTGCTTCCAAGAACAAACCGACGCTTGCTTCGATGATTTCATCAATTTCTTTGGACTTGACGCGCTTCCAATACCCGTCTTCCAGTTGGTCAATCATTTTCTTCGCTAACAGCAGATTCGGAATGCTTTTGGCAGGATTGGTGAAGTCGAAATTGGCTTGAACAGTGGCTAACAGTTCGCCGATGGCTGCTCCATTTTTGACACGTGTCCAAGTGGTATTGACGCCATCGAATAAATTTTCTTTGTCAGTTGGTAAATCACCTTTGATGAGTTCCAAGTACTCGGATTGCGTTCCGCGAGAGCCACTCGACCCAAATCCTTGACTTTTGTGCATGGAACGGCTTTCTGCTGCAATTTCTCCATTCGATTTGCCCTGCAATGGATAATAGACTCCTGCATCCACGCTTAACATCATCGACTTATCCGCTTTCTTGAATTTTTCTTGACTGCCATAAAACCACCAAGACGTATTAAAAAAGATACGCTTTGGTTGCCAAGTATCGACTTGATTGAGTTGTTCAGGATAAGCATTGGGATCGCCTACTAGATCGAAGGCTTCTACGGACAACATCGCGGAAGACGTATGATGTCCGTGTGTCCGTCCAGGTGTGCGATGATCGAAGCGATTGACGATAATATCGGGCTGAAAGTTGCGCATCACCCAAACGACGTCACCGAGTACTTCTTCTTTGTTCCAAATTGCCAGCGTTTCATCAGGATGTTTGGAATAACCAAAGTCGTTAGCGCGGGTAAAGAACTGCTGTCCGCCGTCGGTGCGTCGTGCTACTAACAGTTCTTGTGTCCGAATGACGCCAAGCAATTCTCGAATTTCTGCACCAATTAGGTTCTGTCCACCAGCTCCGCGTGTAAGGGACAGATAAGCGGTGTTGGCTTTGACTTCATTGGCGAGATAAGCAATGAGGCGCGTATTTTCGTCGTCGGGATGCGCTGCTACATAGAGTGCCGAGCCTAGAAAATTGAGTTTTTCGATGCCTTCGTAAATGTCATTGGACGTCCATTTTTCAGGAGCTTGCGCCCTTAGTTGAAATCCACTAATCGCAAAAGTAAGAAGCAAAAAAAGTCGCATAAATCGTGTTCTGATTGGAAAGGCGACAAAGATAAAAGATAAATTCTTTGGAGCGACTGTCTATGAGGTGCTTAACAGGCTAGTTGCAAGTCTTTCCTACCAATCCTCCTCCTCATAACTTGGATATTGCTCTGGCGATTCCCCTACTGATTTAATAAGTTCAAAGTCTTTTAGTGTTTCTGCTCCTTCCGCTATTTTCTATACGGTCACTGAAAACTCCCAACTTGCCCCAAAGTCAAATAGATAAGTAAACTTCTTACCTTCATACCAGCCCAGTTCTCCTAACTCAATGATAGAAGCGGGCAAACCATAGCCGTCGTACGCTCTAGGATCGCTGTATATTTGACTTTCACTTCTAGAACTATCCATATAAAAAGCAAACAAATGATCGTTATCGAATGCAAAAATATCTTGAATAATATCATGTAAATCTTCAAGCGTCATTTGTGAAGGAACAACTACATCCCGATACAGCTTTCCCGACAAGGCAACACGCAACGTAAACTGACCATTCAATCGAGAACGCTGAATAGGATACCATGATTTTTCTACGGATAGAGTTGGGATTTTAGCTATAAAAGCATCTATAAATTCTTCTCCCTCCTGCTGTTCCTCCTCATTTATTTCTTCGTTCCCTGCCGACAAAACAGGATTGAATGCTCCAAAGGGTGGTTCGTAGTCCTTGTAGAAGGCTTTAAGTCTGCTAGATATTTCCTCATCTACATGTCCATTTAGTCCTTGCCATTGATATGTAGGTCTTTCGTCCATGAGTATAGGCAAAACATTCTTACCAAGCGCAGTCAATGCAACAGAAGCGTATGGAAAGGTGTACCTATCTGGACGCTCTTCTAAGTTCGTATCCCAGACGAGTTCAAAAAACCCAAACGCAGCAAATACCTCCGCAATTATAGTATATACAGGTCTTTGTAATTTTCCTTTGCGCTTCAAGTTTCTATCTGCAACAGTTACCCACTGACCAACTTCCTGCTTGAGTAAAGAATCATAAAATTGTCGATCCCAAAACGAGCGATTGTCATAGGCTGTCTCCCAGTCAATGTAACACCAGAAGCTTTCGAGTAGAAAAAAGTACTGTTCATCTGTGTTATAGGTGCGAAACTGATTTACCTTTTCAGCATCCACTAATAGTAAAAACTTACTTTTCTGTTTACGAGTGTAGATCAGTTCGCTTGTCTTCGCGATGTAGAAAAAGGTATTGAGCAGGCTGAAGCGTTGAAGTTTACTTTTATTCGTGACGAAAGGTGCTTTGAAGTGAATCTGCTCATTTATCTCAAGCAGGCTGACCGTCTTGGGTACTTGCTTAGTATTTGTTACTTCTACTCCTTTTTGCCCTTCTATATACTGTAGAAAAGTATGAAAGTCTTTTAGGATGGGTTGATTTTCGATTAGTGTATTCATCTCTGTTATCTTAATTACGACGAAGATAAATGAAACTGACCATTAGAAGACATCTATCTTTAACTCATCGAACAGCGCTCACCTACCTTTGTTCTACCCAAAAAAACATGAAGAATAAAACCATCATCATCACAGGAGGTGCAGGCGAAATTGGTCTAGCCACCGCTAAATTATTCGCAGAAGCAGGTAGCAATATTGTACTGGTCGATATTGACGAAGAGGCTTTACAGGAAGCAAAAAATAAGTTAGATAGCGATCAAGTGGCCATTTGCAAGGCTGATGTCACCAAAGAGGCAGACGTCAAAAAGTATGTCCAACTCGCCAAAGACCAATTCGGTTCTATTGACTATTTTTTCAACAATGCAGGAATAGAAGGAAAGGTCGTTCCCATTACTGATCTGTCTATCGACGATTTTGATCAGGTGATGAAAGTGAATGTACATGGAGTCGTTTTGGGCATGAAGCACGTCATGAAAGCCATGCAAGAGAGTGGCAATGGGGGTAGTATTGTGATCACGTCTTCTGTAGCAGGATTGCAAGGCACACCTGGCATGACACCTTATATCACGAGCAAACACGCAACTATCGGTGTGATGCGAACAGCGGCTTTAGAAGGTGCGCAATATGGCGTTCGAGTGAATACGCTGCATCCTGGCGTGGTAGATTCTAGAATGATGCGCAGTTTAGAGTCGGGATTGGGCGAAGATGCTGAAGCGGTGCAAAAAAGTTTTGAGCAGCAAATACCGCTAGGTCGATATGCGCAAGAAGAAGAAATCGCTGCTACTGCCTTTTTCTTATTGAGCGAAAAATCTAAGTATACAACTGGGTCTACTTTTGTCGTGGATGGTGGTTTGATGGCTTAATTAATAATACAACCTATCCGATTACCTGTCCTCTATGACATCGACAATTTTAGATAAACCATAGATTATGAATCATAGACCATGAATCATTTACTATAAGTTATGATTCATGATCTATGATTCATCAAATCAACAACCGTCCAACGCCAAGCGACTCACATTCACAAATACATCGTTTTTCAGTTGAAAC
>CAYLPW010000024.1:2390-32932 GCA_964385665.1 uncultured Saprospiraceae bacterium | reverse complement strand
AAGTCAAGGTTAACAATCAATTATTCCTCAAAATATCCAGCACCTGCTCCAGCACGCGCTCCAATATCCGTTTGTCCTCCGTGATGATCTCTGCTGTGCCACTCATTTCTTGTTGGAGCGGCAAGCGTCGGTCGTAGGTAGTGGTGAGTCCTTGTGGAAGGGCGAGCGTGACGAGGTAGCTGTTTTGTTCGGTGGTTTCGGTATCGGGGAGTAAAAAGCCAATGGGTAAGCGCATCAATTTGATTAGAAAGTCAGAAATCAAGGAGATATTCAAACGCGTACCGATATGCAGCACAATCCAATTTTGAATAAAACTCACTGAGGTTTGCCCGACGAACAGCATCAATTACGCAATCAAAATCAGGTAGATAAAACCAATATTCTGATTTTTGATACCCACATCGACAATAGATTGCGTCAGGAAAGGAAAGATCAGTTGGAAGACACTCGCCAAAAGTAAACCCAAAGCGAATTGAAGGAGTAGTTTTTTGTGTGGAATCAAATAGCGAAAGAGATAACCAAAGCTCGTTTTGTCCAGTTCTTCCCCTTCTCGGCTGTAAAAATCTGGCGTTGTTTCGAGTAGCAGCGCGATACCTTGATCGCCATCGCTCAGCCACGATTTCTTGAAGGATTGGTGGTCTAGTTTGAATTTGCCTTGTGCAGGGTCGGCGACGTGGATATGCTTTTTATTCGCCTTATAGACGACGACAAAATGTTGCTGATTCCAATGAACAATAGCTGGAAGTGGTGCTTCCAATAGATTTGGTTCCGCATGTCCGTTTTGACTGAAAGGCACTTTGACAGGTAGCGTTCGGTAGCCAATGTGTTCGGCAGCTTCCATGATGCCTTGCATGGAAACGCCATTGCGCGAGTAGTAACTTTTATCTCGTAAATACGGTAAGCTATATGTTCGACCATGATGAGCAGCGATCATCCGCAAGCAGGTTGGACCGCAGTCCATTTGATCGAGTTGTCGGAAAAATGGGAGTTTCTTGGACATGTTTAACAATCGGTTTAAGTCTATATGTTGTAATGTATACTTATTGATACATAAATACAACGCACTTGCCCCCCCCCATTTTACGTATATATAATTAGCTTAAAATTGGCTTGACATATTTGTAAGTTATTGAAAGTCAGATTTTTGAAGAATTGAACTATGTATTTTAGACACAAATTTTACACGATAGAAATTAGAGAGCGCAGTCCCGTGTCCATCGCCTACGCGTACGGCTCCCAAGCCTCCTGCGCCACTTCCCAATCCTCCATCGCTGTTTCCAGATCTTTTTTCAGTTGTCCATGCTCTTGCATCACCTTGTCGGCATCTGTTTGGTGGTAAAATTCTGGTTTCGCCATTGTGGCTTCCAGTTTACCTATTTTTTCCTCTATGCGCTCTATCTTTTTTTCAGCCTGACTGACGGCACGCATCAAGTTTTTACGGTCTTCATGACTGAGTTCAGGCGTGACGGGAGCAGCAGGAGTAGCTGTTTGAGGAGTAGACGACGTAGATTGCATCTCCACAGAGCGCATATCATCCAACGCCCGTTTTTCCAAAAAATAGTTGACATCTCCTAGATAGCGATGCAATTGTCGATCCCTGAACTCTAGCGTCAGATCAGTCAAATCCGCCAGAAAATCGCGGTCGTGTGAGACGACGATCATCGTCCCTTTATAGTCTAGTAAAGCTTGTTTTAAGACATCCTTAGAAATCATATCTAAGTGGTTGGTCGGCTCATCCAATACCAGCAAGTTAAAAGGATTGAGTAGCAAACAGGCCAGTGCCAATCGCGCCCGTTCGCCCCCAGAAAGTACGGATACTTTTTTATCAACATCCTCGCCTGTGAACATAAACGCACCCAAGATATTCCGCAAACGCGTCCGTAGTTCTGGAGGCGAGTAGTTTTCCATCGTTTCTAGTAGCGTCAGATTAGAATCTAACGTATCTGATTGATTCTGAGCGTAGTAACCAATTTGTACATTATGTCCTAAATCCAATTTACCATCACTAGCAGGTATGTTTTGGACGATAATTTTGGCAAGCGTCGATTTTCCTTGTCCGTTTTGCCCGACGAAAGCAACGCGTTCGCCACGCTCTATTTTGAAGTCGACGTCTGTCAGTACTTTCAGGTCACCATAGTTTTTGGTAAGGTCTTCTCCTTCCACGACGATTTGCCCAGAACGCGGCGGATCAGGAAAACGCAAATTCATACTCGCTACATCCGTTTCGACGAGTTCGACGCGCTCCATTTTATCTAGTTGCTTTTGCATCGACTGCGCCATTTTAGTCTTGGTCGCTTTCGCCATAAAGCGATTAATAGTTCGTTCGCGCTGCGCGATGACTTTCTGCTGATTGCTGTAAGTCGATTGCATTTTTTCCATGCGCTCCGCTTTCAGTTGCATGTATTTGCTGTAAGCTGCTTTGTAGTCATACAATTTTCCCAGCTCAACTTCCAGCGTTCTTTTGGTCGTATTATCTAGGAATTGCTTGTCGTGCGAAATAGTAATAACGGCACCTGCATAGGTTTTTAAGAATTTTTCCAACCAAATGATGGACTCAATATCCAAGTGGTTGGTCGGCTCATCGAGTAGCAAGTAATCAGGACGTTGCAGCAGCATTTTCGCCAGCTCAATCCGCATTTGCCAACCACCGCTGAATTCATCTGTTAGTCGGTCAAAATCTGTCTGTTTGAATCCTAATCCTTTTAGTACGCGTTCTGTATCGGCTTGCATAGACTCGCCACCCAATAGCTGAAAACGTTCGTTCGCTTCCGCAAATTCGGTCAGCAATTGCATATAGCCGTCACTTTCATAGTCCGTACGCGTGGCGATGTCGTGGTTCATTTGTTCCATTCGCGCTTCTAACTTCCGCAAATGGTCAAAAGCCGTCAGCGACTCTTCCATTACCGTTTTTCCTTTTGGAATGTCCATTTCTTGATGCAAAAAGCCTAGCGTGCTCGTTCCAGGTCTGGCGATATTGCCTTCCTGTGGCGAAATTTCTCCAGCGATAATTTTCATCAAAGTCGACTTTCCAGCTCCATTTCGACCCACTAGTCCAATCTTTTCCCCTTCCTGAATGACCGTATTGACGCGATCTAGTAAAATGCGATCTCCGTATTGTACGTATATATTGCTTGCTGTAATCATTCTTTTTTGGCTGTTAGCTATTGGCTGTTAACTTACTCTTGGGTAGCTAATACTTCAGCGATAGCAGCATTATTCTTAATTATTCTGTTTGTTCTTTTGACCAACGATTGAAAGCATACACTCTGCATGGTCTTGGCAGTACCACAAAGCCTCATTCTCTCCTTACTTTCTCCAGCGTGAACCCAAATGTAGAACCTATGTTCTTGGCACTACGTACATTGATTGTTTGCTCGTGTGCTTCTATAATGTGTTTGACAATAGACAAACCTAAACCAGAGCCACCTTGCTTTCTAGATCGACTTTTATCGACTCGATAAAAACGGTCAAAAACATGAGGCAAATGCTCTGACGGAATACCGATACCGTTGTCAGCGACTTCTACCAGAACGTGTTGGTCCATGTCGTAGAAGCTGACTTTTGTGTGTCCATTCTCCCTGCCATACTTAATAGAATTACTAATCAAATTGGTCAATACTTGTCGAATCAATCCTTCATCGGCAGAAACGGTATAAGGAGTATCGGCACTAGATTTAAATAGAAGTTCGATGTTGTGTTGTTGTGCTTTCATTTCCAACTCCTCAAATATTTCTATGGTGAGTGCTTTGATATTGATGTTCCGAATATCTAACATCAAATCACCAGATTCCAACTTGGCGATGGCTTCCAAATCTTGCACAATGGTAGTAAGTCGCTCTGTACTTTTTACTGCTTTTCGGAGGTAGTGAAGTAGGCGTTCTTCATCTTGCCACGCGCCATCTAGCAGTGTATCTAAGTACCCTTGAATCACGAATATAGGCGTCTTCAGTTCGTGTGAGATGTCGCCTACAAATCGGCGGCGATACTCTGCCCATTCTTTATATTTTTCTAACTCTATTTGTTGGTTGGCTGCCCAAGCTTCTACATCTCTCTCCACATCGTCAAAAATGCTAGCGTCCGAACTTACTCTATCTTTCTTTTCCTGTGCGGAAAGTTTGCTGCGATGAATGGTTTTGTAGATCAACTTGATACGTCTGTATACATATCTTTTGATCGCAAAAAGGAAGACCATATAAGTTGCCACGAAGAAAACAATAGCTGAGGCGACGTAAATCAAAAAGCGATAGTTCCAAAAGTTATTTTCCAATAGCATATGTGGGAGAAACGTCAAGACAGCGATTAACGTAATCCAAAAGGCAGAGAAGAGCGAAATTTGTCGTGGACTATAGTTTTTCTGGATTTGAAATGGATTAAAACTCAAATTTATACCCGATGCCTTTAATGGT
Organism: uncultured Saprospiraceae bacterium; assembly: GCA_964385665.1. Classification (GTDB taxonomy): domain Bacteria; phylum Bacteroidota; class Bacteroidia; order Chitinophagales; family Saprospiraceae; genus JAAUTG01. The sequence continues at coordinate 28,526 of CAYLPW010000024.1, read as the reverse complement.
TTTGATGTATTCATCCCCAATTTTTTCTCTCAATTTCCGAATATGAACATCTATCGTTCGATTTCCTACAATGACATCTGTTCCCCAAACTTTGTTGAATATTTCATCGCGTGAGAATACCTTTCCAGGCTTGGAAGTCAGTAGACTAAGCAACTCAAACTCCTTTTTCGCCAGCTCAATTTCCTGATCGTTTTTGGTTACTGAGATACGCTCACGATTGACTGTTAGATTGCCTAGCGTCACGTTCAGTAGTTCTTCGTCTTCCTTCTTTCTGGCTCGTCGAAGCAGTGCTTTGATTCTGCTAATGAGAACACGTGGTCGGATGGGTTTTGTAATATAATCATCCCCGCCTACTTCCAATGCCGCGATTTGCGAATAGTCTTCATCACGAGCCGTCAAAAATGCAATTAAAGTATGATCAAACTTGTCGTGTTGCCGTAGATAGCGACAAACTTCCACACCATCCATTCTAGGCATCATAATGTCTAATACTACCAAGTCGGGATGCTCTTGCTCTGCCACTTTGATCGCTTCTTCTCCATTCGCAGCTATAAAAGTAATATAGCCTTCTTTGTCTAGGTTGAACTTAAGAATTTCGAGTATGTCTGGCTCATCGTCAACAATTAGAATCTTCTGATTACTCACAATAGAACTATTTTGAAGTTTAGAAAAGTGTATAAAAAAGCAGCTGAGAAGCAGTACTTCATAAAGATGAGTTTGGGCAAAATCAAGGATGATTGAAACATCAGCACGTCCAAGTGCTTAACAGCCACAAATTAATGAAAAAATAGTGAGTCGTTAGTAGAAATTTATTTGGATAGCTATAAAGTAGTGAAAATTAGCTAGCGATACAGTTATTGTACTAAGGAACGGTCAAACAATAACTTCCTGTTTTTAACTCGTTCTTTTCGCTTTATTCTTCGTTGAAAAGCCTCGCTGATACCCTGCATCGTCTACGTTTTTCGCCTTGACTAAACCGAAAATAACTTCCTTCTAAATCGGGAACTTATTATTTCACCGTTCCTAAATAGAATTTCATAGCGTTAATGAAGGCTGCACAACCTTTGCTATGCAGTAGCACTCCTTCTACTATTGAATTTTTGGAACAAAAAACGTAATTTTGCGCCCTTATGAGAAAAAAAATGTATTTTCTGTGTGTAGCAGTTGGTTTGTTAGTACTTGGCGCATGCAAAACGGAGTTTGAGAAAGTTCGGACAAGTGGCGATCCAGTATTATTATTAGAGAAGGCGAATGAGTACTTTGAAAATGGTGATTTTCAGAAAGCTCAATCACTATATGAACTCATATTACCAGTATATAGAGGGAAGCGCGAGTTAGAAGATATTTATTACAACTACGCCTATACGTACTATAACTTGGGTAGTTATATACTAGCATCTTACTACTTCGATAATTTCAGTCAGACGTTTGGGAATAGTCCCCGACGGGAGGAGATTGATTTTATGGCGGCGTACTCCAACTATCAACTATCGCCTAGCTTTCGACTCGATCAGCAATATACATTGGAAGCGATCAATCAGCTACAAAATTTTATCAATACTTACCCAACTAGTGAACGATTGGGCGACGCAAACGCTTTGATTGATGAGTTGCGTAAGAAATTGGAAGTAAAAGCGTTTGATTCAGGTATTCTGTACTATGATATTCGTCAATACGCTTCTGCGATTCAAGCATTAGAGAATTTGTTGAAGGATTTTCCCGAAACGAGCCGAGCCGCTGAAGTCCGCTATTATATTGTGAAGTCTGCATTTGAATATGCAGAGAATAGTATTGTGGAACGTCAGATTGAGCGTTATCAAAAAGTAGTTGAGGAAGCTAAGTTGTTTATTCGTAAATATAGCAATAGCGAATACACGAACGAGGTAAAAACGATACTTAAAAAAGCCGAACTTAAATTAAAAACAATAGAGAAAGATGACAGATATAAAATCAAGAGTACAGTCTATTGACGCGAATGTTTCTGCACGTGATGTACAGAATCTAGCATCGAAAACTGCCAATATCTACGAGACATTGAACGTAATCTCCAAGCGAGCTAAGCAGCTTTCTGTTGATTTGAAGCATGAGTTGCACCAGAAGTTGGAGGACTTTGCAGTATCTACAGATACCATTGAGGAGGTGACAGAGAATAAAGAGCAGATTGAAATCTCAAAGTTCTACGAGCGTCTACCTAGTCCGACAATTATTGCCACGACGGAGCTAATGAACGATGAGTTGTACTACCGATACAAAGACAAGCAGCCGCAAGGTTAAGCTCGCTGCTCAACCGATGAACTGATTGGTTCAAAAAAGGGTACAAATTGATATTGATTTGTACCCTTTTTCTATTTATTGTTTTACTAGTCGAACTGACTGTCGAGTAGAACGATCTACTAACTGATAAATACCACTTGGCAATTCTGCAATAGTGTAGCTTTCACCACCTGCTGTTCGTGTCCATTGTTTGACCATCTTTCCATTGATGTCGATCAATTGTAGTTGCTGCGCATCGCCTTGTACCTGAAAGGAAGTGGCTACAGGATTAGGGAATACCTGAAAGCCGCCTTTTTCATACCACCACGCGTGCACTACAGGTGAATACTCAAACGTGCCATCTAAATCCACCATTTTCAACCGATAATAATTGTCGCCTTTTGAGGGCGTACGGTGCATCCAAGCATAAAATAAGGTACGCAAGCTCCCACTTTCGGATTGCGTTTGCGCCTTATGTATGGGACGAAACTGTTTCGCATCAGTAGCGTGTTCTACTACATAATGGCTAAAATCTATCTCTGTTGCCGTGACCCAGCTCAACTGAATATGGTCAGCTTTTGGTTGTGCTTGTAATTCTACCAATTCTACGGGCAAGAAACCAGAAAATGCACAACCTGTACCAAAAATTTGAAATTGGTCGAGCGTCACTTGCTCATCAGTACCATCGAAGTCACTACACGCTCGAAACTGAAAAGTAGAACCAATAGGTAGTCTAGGACCTGTGTATATAGTGATGTCTACTGCCACGCTCTGCCAGTCTGCATCGCAGTTGTCCACACCACCGATAGTTGCTCCTTCATTGTAATTAGTTGCATTGAGGTCGTTGTCATCTGCTTGTGCGCCACAATCGGTATCTGCGCCATTATTGAAAAAGGCGTTGTTGTTGTCTGCCAATGAGTAGGCTGTGTTCGGATTGACGCGATGACATAGAAAGACATCGTCTCCATTATCTAAGTTGCCGCTAGAAGAAAATATAAATTGGGCGGTAAGACTCGTACATTCGGTAGCATCAAAAGGACCTATGATACCATCATTAATATTGTCATCATCTGACATAAAAGGCAGATCAACATCGAAACAGTTGCCTATGTTGTCATCACAAAAGAAATTGGGAACAACATCGCCGTTGTTATCAGAAGAGGCAGGCACTGTCAAAGGTGAACCTGCATAAGAAATTTGAGCGCACAAAGGCGCAAGTGTGCTACATACTAACATGCAGCACAAGAGTGTATAACTTGTTCGTTTTCTCATAAAAGAATAGTAGTATTGCCTACACTGCTTTCAGGTAGACGTGTTCGGAATTGATTGTAATGGTGTAGACACAGCATACACACAAACAGGCGTAGGCTGAATGCTACAATACACTGTAGTCGAAAAGTAGTCGTAGGAAGGGTGAAGGAGCAGAATGCTACTACACTAGCGTAATGTATTTACTATTAGAAGGGTAGATATTAAAATAAAAATTAATGTCACAAATATAATGAAAATATATGAATTTTGCAAATATGTATAACAACAAAAAAGGAAGAAATAAAGGAATATGAATCCTATCGAATATACTACACGATGGCTGCAAACTTTTGTTATCGGACTTCAGCTGTGTCCTTTTGCTCGCTTACCATTCGAACAACAAAAAATTAGATATGTGCTGGAAGAAGGAACAGAAAACGAACAGTGGGCAGCCGCTTGTGTCACCGAACTTCAGTACCTGATTGCTCATCCTGAAACAGAAACTAGTCTACTGATATTTAGCACTGCATTGACAGATTTTGATGACTATTTAGATTTTCTTGATCTAGCAGAACACGTATTGCGGGTACTTCATTTAGAGGGTGTTATTCAGATTGCCAGTTTTCATCCCAACTATCAGTTTGCAGGCAGTACGCCAGACGATGTGAGCAACTACACCAATCGGTCTCCCTATCCGATGTTGCATTTTCTGAGAGAGAAAAGTGTGCAGTGGGCGGTAGAGTCACATCCAAACGTTGAAGCCATTCCGAACCAAAACATTGCGCGACTTGAAGCGTTGGGAAAGAAGGAAATTAAACAGCTATTGCATGACCTTAACAGAGCGGATTGACGCGATGGCGCAACTAGGCGCACACTTACGGAAAGAAAAAGACGATTACTTAGACGCTGTTATAGCTCGTACGCACTTCAACAATGGTTGGCTCACTCCGAACAATCAGCGTTTAGCGATTGATGCCATTGCTACCCAGTTTTTGACGAAAGAAGCACTAACCGAATGGACGAATCAATACGCCATAAACGATAACGTGGAGCAGAAAACCGTTGGTCTCATCCTAGCTGGAAACATCCCCTTGGTTGGATTTCACGACCTATTGTGTGTCTTCATTTCTGGGCATCGTGCAATGGTGAAGCTGTCCGATAAGGATCAATTTTTACTGCCTTACTTCTTCAAACTGCTTCGAGAAATTAACCCGAATACAGAAAACTACTTTCAAGTAGTGCAGTACCTCAGAAGATTCGATGTGGTGATTGCGACAGGCAGCAACAATTCAGCGCGTTACTTTGAAGCTTACTTTGGTAAATATCCAAATATCATTCGTCGCAATAGAAATGGTGTCGCTGTGCTAAACGAGACTGAAAGTAGCGAAGAGCTAGTGGAGTTAGGAAAAGATATCTTTCAGTATTTTGGTTTGGGTTGTCGAAATGTTTCCAAGTTGTATGTTCCGAAAGACTATAACTTCGATCCACTCTTAGAAGCCTTACACGAATATCGAGAGATCGTCCTGCATAGCAAATACAAAAATAACTTTGACTACCATTACGCTCTCTTCATCATCAATCGAGTCGAATACATCGCCAATGGCTGTATTTTGATGCGAGAAGATGAAGCCATTTTGTCGCCTATCGCCAATTTGTTTTATTCTTTTTACACATCTCAAGAAGAAGTCGTTGACTTGTTGAATCAACGAAAAGAAGAAATTCAGTTGGTCGTCTCGCAAAGTGATTTAGAAGGACTACATGTTCCTAATTTTCGATTTGGCGAAGCACAGCAGCCCAAACTCGATGACTATGCAGACAGAGTAGATACGTTGCAATTTTTAACTTCACTTTAGAACGTTTTTAAGATTAGAGGCTGACTCACCGAACATCCGCCACTGCAAAAGCGGTTATGTATTCTTTCCTGCTCATAATTTAATATCGTTCTATGCGCTACTACCTATTATTGATTGCCTTCTTCTTTCCTCTGTTCCTATTTTCCCAAACAGATACTTCACTGGTAGCGCCTGATGTCGTGCTGCCTGAATTGACTATAGAAGCCGACCGAATTGCGCCTACTTCATTGCGACAACCTTACGCTGTTTCGACCTATGAAGCGACCGAAATTCAAGATAGTCGCCAACAATTGTCGCTACAAGAATACATCAGTCACGTACCAGGTTTATTCAGTCTCAATGCCAACAACTATGCGCAAGATCTACGGATTTCGATGCGTGGCTTTGGAGCGCGTTCGGCATTCGGTATTCGAGGTATTAAATTGATCGTGGATGGCATTCCAGAAACGACGCCTGACGGTCAAGGACAGATTGACAACCTAAATCTAGGTATTATCGAACGCATCGAAGTACTCAAAGGACCTGCTTCCGCACTTTACGGCAATGCTTCAGGTGGCGTTATTAATATTGAAACGCTCAATCAAATAGATAGCAACTTCATCGCTTTTCGCCCGACAGTCGGAGCGTTTGGATTGCAACAATATCAACTAAAAGGAGGCATTAAAAACGAGCGGCAGCAACTCATCGGACAACTATCGCATACGGAGACGGATGGCTATCGAGTGCAAAGTGGCGTTCAAAATACGAACCTCAACTTGCGATTTCAACAGAAAATTAATCAAGCTTCTAACTTACAGCTACAATTTAACTTCACCGATAGCCCAATCGCCGATGACCCTGGCGGACTGACGCTAGAAGAAGTGAATGCAGATCGCCAACAAGCACGCGGTCGGAATGTGCAGTTTCAGACAGGAGAAGCCGTGCAGCAGTGGAAAGCTGGTGCCAGTTTTCAATCCAGTTTAAAGAATAACATAGCGTGGAACACCTACGGTTTCTACTCTCAGCGTGACTTTGAAGGACGATTGCCTTTTGAAAACGGTGGTTGGATTGACCTGAATCGCGATTATTTTGGGCAAGGAACAAGCATAAAATATGTGAGTTACCTAGCGCGTCGACATCGCATCCATGTTCAGACTGGTTACGATGTTGCTGTGCAGCGCGACGATCGGCAACGTTACCGCAATCTGGAAGGCACACGCGGCGAAACGACACTCGACCAACTAGAGCAGTTTAGCAATCTAGGACTGTATGCTTTAGGCGATTGGCGTGTAGAAAAATGGCGAGTCAATGTAGGTGCGCGCTACGATTGGAACTGGATTGGGTTGGAAGAACGCTTGGGCGATGAAAACACCACAACCAATTTGTCTGCTTTCAATCCTAGCATTGGCGTCAATTATTTGATTCGTCCCAATTGGTCGGCTTTCGCCAGCTATCGCTCCAGTTTTGAGACGCCGACGCTCAATGAGTTATCTGCCAATCCAACGAACGAAGCAGGCTTCAATGAAGACTTACAACCACAGGAAGCGGATAACTACGAACTGGGACTGAAATACGAAAGCAGTGACGGACTTTCGTTTGATGTGACCGCTTTTCAAATCCGTACGAGCAACGATTTAGTCCCTTTTGAGCTAGAAGCTTTTCCCGACCGTGTGTTTTTCAGAAATGCTGGAGAAACGGTGCGCAACGGACTAGAAGTAAGTTCTACTTGGGTATTTCAGCCACAGTGGCAGGCTAGTTTGTCCTATACGCTTTCTGATTTTAGATACACAACCTACAACTTACCCGATGGTGATTTTACTGGGAAAGAATTGCCAGGCATTCCTAAACATTTAGCCTCTCTTTTAATCACGCACCAAAGCGCGAAAGGTCTGCTATTGCGAACTCAGCTGCGTTATCAAGGCGATTTTTTTGCAGAAGATGCCAACGCTGTTCTCGTCGACGAAGCTTGGATCGCAGATGTGAGTATTGCTTACCCCATCACCTTGAAGCGATTACAACTACAACCGTTCTTCGGTGCTAACAATCTGTTCAACACTGCCTATTTCGACAATATTCGTATCAATGCCTTTGGAAATCGATTCTACGAACCTGCTGCCGAACTGAACATATACGGTGGCGTGAAGTTTACTATAGACTAATCGAAAAACAGCCATTAGTAATATTGAATAGATTCAACGTATAGAATATTTATTCAAAAATATTATCTTGCGCCTATCTTAATTTTAAGATTTTGTTGCAAACACAAGTTTATTTGGTTTGTTTCAACAGAGAACGAATTTATATAAGATATTGAGTTATTGGTGACGGAGAGATAGACATTAGCGAGCAAAAAAGGAAAGACTGGAATATGTATCAAACAATCCACCTTTTCCTTCGAGAAAACTTCTACAATACATGTTTAAAAAATCGAAGAATATAAAACGACCTTCTTTATTTTGGTTACTTACAGAAGCCGGACGGGCTACTGCGGAAATGGGACTATCCTATCCTTATCGGTATTTATTTGCTGAAAAGGGGAGTGGCGATGGTCATCCTGTACTAGTCATTCCAGGTTTTATGGCATCGGACACTTCCACCACTCAATTGCGAAGTTACATTGATCGAATAGGCTACACGGCGGTTCCTTGGAAGATTGGTCGAAATTATGGGCATCCTGATTACGTCGATCAACTGAATGACTATGTAGAAGAATTGTACGCCCTGCACGGTTGCAAAGTCAGTATCATTGGCTGGAGTTTAGGAGGTATTTTTGCGCGTCAAATTGCGAAAGCGCATCCAGATAAAGTACGTCAAGTGATGACCTTAGCTGCTCCGTTTCGAGGGGTAGGCAAAGCGAATAATGTAGGATGGTTGTACAAGTTTTTGAAAGGAACTCGACGTGTTGCACCTGCTAGTCAAGAACTTTTAGACGATTTACCTAAACCTGCACCTGTCCCGACCACGGCTATCTATACCAAACAAGATGGGGTAGTGGCATGGGAACTGTGCATGGAAGAAAAAGAAACTCGAATACATCAAAATATAGAAGTGCGTAGTAGTCATTTTGGGATGGCGAACAATCCTTCTGTCTTGCGCATCATTGCAGATCGCCTGCAACTAGAAGAACATAGATGGTGCGAATTTAGTACAAGTAATATACTGGAAGACTGGTTATTGTATCCTTCTGTGTCGTGATTTATGAATAGTTTTTTGTTGGCTGCACAAAGTCGAACAAAGCAATAATTGCTGTGTTTGACAGTATTGTTTTTTCCTTAAACAACAAGAAACTTAATTTTTTATGAAGAAGCGTCATCTACTACGCGCCTACCTAGATCGTTACGAAAAATATCAAGTGAGCAAATCCCCTCAGATGAACCTCGTCTGGGGCTTTTTTCTGTATACTATTAGCGGTTTTGTACTGCTTTCGATTCCTTTATTTCACAAAACGGATATTTCTTTTCTGGACAATCTGTTTATCTCTACTTCTGCTATTTCTACGACAGGTTTAGTGACCATCGGCGTCGCAGATTCTTATAATTTAGTTGGACAGATCATCGTCATGTTGCTGTTTCAAGTGGGCGGAATTGGCTATATGACCTTGACGACTTATTTTCTTCTTTTCACTACTCGACGCATCACTCCTTGGCACAGCAAAGTCATCGGTACAGAATTTACGATGCCCAAAACGATACGGATTCAAGATTTTGTTCGGAGTGTTATCATCTTTACCATCGTCATGGAGATGCTAGGCGCCATCAGCTTTTTTATCGCCTTCACAGAAACGGGAATGCCAAACGGGCAAGCGATCTGGTACAGTATTTTTCATAGCGTTTCTGCGTTTTGTACCGCAGGTTTTGCCTTGTTTGGCGATAGTTTTGAAAGCTACCAAGACAATACACTGATCAATGTGATCATTTCGGTACTAGCCATTTCAGGTTCATTAGGATTTATCGTCATTACGGATGTTTGGTATCGTTTGACTGGCAAAAGCAAACAGTTCTCATTCACCACTAAAATCGTGTTGTATGGATTTGTCGCATTGCTACTGATGGGTACACTTTTCTTTTACTTCACCGAACCTAGTATCACCAATGCAGCAGACAAACAGCTTTTAACATCCTTTTTTCAGTCGATGACCGCTATGACAACGGTTGGGTTCAATACTTTGCCGATTGGTGGCTTGTCTTTGCCTATTTTGCTGCTCGTTATCTTCTTGATGTATGTTGGTGCGTCTCCTTCTGGAACAGCAGGTGGTATGAAAATTACTACACTGACTGCTATGATAGCCGTACTCAAAAGTCGACTATTCGGGCAAAAGAAAATCTCTTTTATGGGACGTTCTATTCCGTTTGAGCGACTCTATGTAGCTACTTCTACTTTCATTCTGTACACCAGCATGATCTTCATATTTACCTTTCTGATGTCGTTTTCTGAAAAAGGCGTGAGCTACGAGGTCATTTTATTTGAAGTGGCTTCCGCATTGGGGACGGTTGGTTTGAGTACTGGACTGACGGGCGATTTGACCGCTATTGGAAAATGTCTGATTATCATCTTGATGTATGTAGGACGTGTGGGTGTGTTGACGTTTGGATTTGCGCTGCTGGCACGCGAACAGAAGGTGATCGAAGAGATATTGGAGGATGACTTGGCGGTGTGATTGAGCTTACTCAATTTTTTTTTGGCTACTGTATACATCTATTCAGCGGCTTACAGCTATGATTTAGTACCTTTAGTTTTGTTATACTCTCCCCTCTCGAAGCTCTCAAAACTCTCTCATGTATGCGCATCGAACATTTAGCTATTTGGGTTACTGATTTGGAGAATATGCGTGTCTTCTATGAACGTTATTTTCATGCTAAAGCTGGTGACTTATACCATAATCCAACAAAGAAATTCATCTCATATTTTCTATCTTTCGACGGCGGTGCGCGATTGGAACTGATGCACCGTGAAAATATTCCCTCCAATACTAATGAGATACAGCAACTGGTAGGACTGGCACATTTTGCCGTTTCTGTGGGGTCGAAAGAAAAGGTGAACACACTAACAGAGCAATTGCGATCAGCCAATTATAGTATTGTAGGCGAACCGCGCACGACAGGCGATGGCTACTATGAAAGCATAGTGCTCGACCCAGAAAGCAATCGAATTGAGATTACGGTCTAGTAAAAGTTGTACATTCGTGTTTGATTCTTTTTGCTTCATTTGATGCTACCACTCATGCGATTACTCTTTTTGTTGTCTTTCCTCCTGCTCCTGCTGTCTAGTAAAGCACAAAAAGATATTAGTTTGGAAGATACGATGCAAGAAGACACCATCAAACGCAGCGTACTTAGTGCTTATCCACTTGTTTTTTATCTTCCTGAAACTGGCTTTGGTTTTGGAGGTGGCGGCGTCTATACATTCCGGTTCACGGGCGAATCAGACGCTTCTCGTCCTTCTCAAATGCAGACGGCACTGTCTTACACATTGAAGAATCAAATCCTACTTTATTTGTATGGTGAATTCTACAAAAACGACCAAAAGATTTGGATACGACCAGAACTAGGCTTCTACCGATATACCTATGACTTTTTTGGTGTTGGTAATGAACTACCACTTGACTATATTGAGTCATTTGATGTCACTTTTCCACGCATCCGTATTAACGCCCAATATTTGGTGCTGCCCGATTTTTACAGTGGTGTACGCTATTGGTTCGACGATTACAATATCACAGACACTGATGAAGGAAGTATTTTAGGAAACAACGAAGCAGTGGGCGCTGATGGTGGCATCATTTCAGGTCTGGGTTGGGTCAATACGTTCGACAACCGCGACAATGTCTTCTTTCCAACAAAAGGCTTTTTCGTAGAAGCCGTTGCGTTCTGGAATCAGGAAGCATTTGGCAGTGATTTTAATTTCAATCGCTATACCGTCGATGCTGTAACTTATGTCAGTACACTACCGCGTCAAGTATTGGCACTCAACTTATATGCTGGTGTCAGCGCAGGTGAAGTGCCTTTCAATGAGTTGCAATTTTTAGGTGGTAGTCGACAGGCACGAGGCTATTATTTAGGACGATTTCGAGATAAAAATATGCTATTGGCGCAAGCTGAATACCGGTTTCCATTGTTTTGGCGATTGGGCATGACGGTTTTTGGAAGTTATGGTGGTGTCGCGCCTAGCTTTAGCTCGATGCAAATCGAGAATTACCGGTGGAACGCTGGTGCTGGATTACGCTTTCTAATCAATAAGAAAGAGAATGTCAACATTCGAGCAGATATTGGTTTTGGTGTAGAAACAACTAATTTTTATTTGACGATTGGGGAAGCATTTTGAAAAGCTATTAGCTGTTGGCTGTTCAGCTGATGCTTTACTTCCACTTTCTCTCTCAGGCTATCTAAGAAACCAGAGTCAACCATTTTTACCAATTCAAGCAATTTATCCAATTCTACCATTTAAACAAATAAACACATGAATAAGAAACCACTTATATTGGTCACCAACGATGACGGTATTGCTGCCCCTGGAATTAAGGCATTAATCGAAGTGGCACGAGAAATAGGTGAAGTTGTTGTTGTTGCACCAGATTCTCCACAATCTGCCAAAGGGCACGCGATTACTATATCTGACCCCATACGACTGCGTAAAGTAGAAGTATTTGATGGTATACAGTCTTACGAATGTTCAGGCACTCCAGTGGATAGTGTGAAGCTTGCCAAGTTTGTCGTATTGAAAGATCGTGACATTGACCTCTGTATTTCAGGTATCAATCATGGATCTAACGCATCCATCAATATTATTTATTCTGGTACGGTTTCCGCTGCGATGGAAGCTTCATTAGAAGGTATCAATTCGATTGCTTTTTCCCTGCTCGACTTTTCTTGGGAAGCCGATTTTGAGCCAGCGAAAGCATTTATTCGACAGATTATTGAACGAACGTTAGCAGAAGGGCTACCTAAAAGCTGTAAATTGCTGAACGTAAATATACCAAATGTTCCCAAGTCCGACATAAAAGGTGTTAAATTGTGCCGACAAGCGGAAGCTAGGTGGCAAGAAGTATTTGTAGAAGCTAAAGATCCGCAGGGCGTTCCTTACTATTGGCTCACAGGAGAGTTTAAAAGTGATGATGCTAGAGAGGATACTGATATTTGGGCATTGCGTAATAACTATATTTCTGTCGTCCCATCTGGTCACGATCTTACTGTACATGAGGTGATTGATTCATTGAGAGTATTAGAATTTTAGCAAAATAGTACTGTCACAACACGCTTTTACTACAGCATTTATGAGCGAGATGAATAGGAAGAATGGATGCAGCTTTAACAATTTTCACTTTTTTTTGAAAGTAAAAAAATATTCTAAAGTATGAATTCTTGAATAGATACCTTGAAAAATAAGCTCTAAATGCCTTTATTTATTGATTTCCTAGCGATTTGTCCATTATCTAGAATACTATTTTGTTTAACTTCTATTTTGAAATGATTAAACAAAAGTATATCTTTGGAGGGTCAACTTTGATTTTAAAGACCCAATAGTTTAACACTGTTTAAAGAGATGGACTTATGAGCAATGTGAATTTCGATTCGAACTTTCAGAATATGTCGCCGCTGCTACATGCGTTCGCATATAATCTAACAAAGAACCAAGAGGATGCAAAGGATTTGTATCAAGAGACAGCCTTTCGTGCGATGACGAACCGAGATAAGTTTCGTCCCGGCACTAACTTTAAGGCGTGGTTATTTACAATCATGAAGAATATCTTCATTAATAACTACCGGAAAAAGGTCAAAGCCAATACCATCATGGACTCGACCGATAACATGTATTATATCAACTCTGGTAGTTCGATTATCAACAACGATGGGGAATCCAACATCATGATGAAAGAGTTAAACAAAATGATAGCTGCCCTTGATGACGGTATTCGCATTCCATTCTTGATGCACTACAGAGGATACAAATACCAAGAGATTGCCGATCACCTTGAGCTACCACTAGGTACAGTAAAAAGTCGTATTTTCTTTGCTCGGAAAGAACTGAAGGAAGTGATCGACCGTCGTTACGATGGCATGAGCCAAAAGCGTCGTCGAACAGCGCATTAGCATAGCGATAAATTGTCCAAAACGAAAACTAAAAGGGAATGTCACGCGGCATTCCTTTTTTTGTTGAGGCTTTTATGACCTAACCCAAACGCGCTAAACAATATCCCCTTTATCGAACTGACTTGTTATGGAAAAAACGTTCAGTGAACGGCTACTCAATTGGTCGAGTAAACATCCTCGTCTATTGCCTTGGAAAGCGAGAAATGATGCGTATGCCATTTGGCTGTCGGAGATCATTTTGCAGCAGACTAGGGTAGAGCAGGGGACTTCATATTACCTGAAGTTTATAGCGCGTTTTCCGAGCATTCACGATTTAGCAGCCGCAGAACAGGATGAAGTGTTCAAACTTTGGGAAGGACTGGGCTACTATTCCAGAGCGCGTAATCTTCATGCGACAGCCAAGCATATATCCAACGAACTAAATGGACAATTTCCTGATACATATGCTACTATTTTAAAATTAAAAGGAGTAGGTCCTTACACAGCAGCAGCTATCGCTTCTTTTGCCTATGGACTGCCGCATGCAGTAGTCGATGGTAATGTGTATCGCGTGTTATCCCGCTATTTTGGCATTGCTACGCCCATAGATACGACAGCAGGGAAGAAGCAGTTTGCACAACTTGCCGATCAACTGATAGATAAAACGCAAGCAGGCGCGTACAATCAAGCGATCATGAACTTTGGGGCAACACACTGTACACCACGCAGTCCTAAGTGCAAAACTTGCCCGTTTCAATCGACCTGTAAAGCCTTTCAAGAAAATGCCATTGATCGCTATCCTGTGAAGTCGAAAAAGCTGAAGAAACGAACGCGTTATTTTCACTATCTGATACTTAATTACGAAGCAGGCGTTTGGATTGAAAAACGAATAGAAAAAGATATTTGGCAGGATTTATATCAATTTCCCATGCTAGAACATACGGCACTCTTAGATCAGAACGTGCAGTTGGAGCAGATAGCCCCTGTTTGGTTGCAAAACACGCCCTGGGAAGTACTCAAAAAGTCGCCACCTTACCGTCAGTTGCTATCTCACCAAGAGATTATCGCCAATTTTTGGGAATTGTCTATTTCGAAAAAATTGACTGGCATAGAAAATAAGTATACCTTTATTGAACGTTTCAATATACGAACGTATGCGTTTCCAAAGATTATAGATCGTTATCTGAACGATCAAAACCTATATCTGTTTTAATCTCAATATGAATTATTCTCATGTACAATTCGTATAAAATATTCAAACGGAGTCAAATTACCCATTTATGAATTCACCATATCTCGCAAAAATACTTTTAGTCGTTGGCCTATTCATTTGGGGGGCTAGTGAATGGAATGTATTGAATAGTGCCGCTCAGTTGAAGAATGATGTAGAAGTCTTTGATCACGATTTTGGAGACGATAAGTTATTCCCAGAGCAGTATCGTGTAGTAGTCGACTGGGGCGACCAGCAATATATTTATGGAAAAGGACACAAAGAAATTATATTAAGAAGAAAATCCTCTTGGACATACGATCTAAGTTGGATTCCATTCTTCAAATCTTACCGACAGCGTTCTGTTTGGTCAGTCAGTGGCGTTCCGTTTTCTCGCTCCTCCATTGATCTGAAAATCAACCAAACTGCCTATGGATTCGTATCTCGAAAAGATGTGATTTCACAGTCGAGAGAGCGAGCTTCTAAGCGACTTATTCGCTCCTTTCGGGAGCAAAGTTTTTACCCTGATCGCTTCCTAAATGTCAAAAAAAATAGTATCTTTAGGAGATGTTTCTAAGTGCCAGAACACCTATCTTACTATAGGTAAATAGCACGATGAAGCACATGTGACAACTCAGTACACATGGGGAGTTGCATTTAGACGGAAGCATCAGGACGGTAGCTGACAATGAGTTCGGACTATCGTTTTTTGAACTTTAGTCAACACACTTTTTCAATCCTTTTTAAGAAAGTAAGATATGGTCAATAGAGTAATCCTAATAGGACGTTTAGGTGGAGATCCTGAAGTACGCCATTTAGAAAGTGGAGTTGCTGTTGCACAGTTTAATATAGCTACTAACGAAAGCTATAAGGACAACATGGGCAATTGGCAAGACAAAACCGAGTGGCATCGCATCGTAGCTTGGCGTGGCTTGGCAGAACGAGCGCAAAGTTCTTTGAATAAAGGTGCCTTAGTATACGTAGAAGGCAAGGTGAGTACCCGCAAGTGGCAGGATCAAAATGGGAATGATCGTTACTCGACAGATATTGTCGCCAACTATTTTCGAGTCGTATCTAGTCGAGATGGCGGAGGCGGAAGTAGTGCTGCAAGCAACAACTTCCCTTCTGCGCAAGATGAACCAGCTACATTTTCAGCCAGCAGCAACACTAGCAATAGTAACAGCGATACAGCACCAGCTACGGCGAATGAAAGTCATGTAGCAGATGCTATGGACGACGATCTTCCATTCTAAGAGTTATTCGTAGTTGAGTTATTGAGCTAATCTGTAAGAGATGGCTCAATAACTATCTGCCTGCCACAAATCTGCAACATTGGACATCGACCTATTTCAATTAATTCCTCCCTTTCTATCTTTCAGTGCGACCTATGCACTACTTAGTGGCTTAATTTTTCTACTACTTATTTGTTCGGCTTTAATCTCTGGCTCTGAAATTGCTTTTTTTTCCTTGAAGCCAAAAGCATTACAAGAACTAGAAGAAGAAAATAGTGTAGTGGGTCAATTGATTGTGCAACTATTGGAGCGACCGCGCCGCCTTTTAGCCACTATTCTCATCAGCAACAATTTTATCAATGTTGCTATCATCGTAGTATCTGCAGTTATATTGCCTACTGATTTAACTGATCTCGCATGGGTCAATTTCTTGATCGAAGTGGTCTGTATTACCTTTTTGTTAGTACTATTTGGAGAAATTTCACCCAAAGTCTACGCCAACCTATACAACATCAAGTTGGCGCGATTCATGGCGCGACCATTGTATGTACTCAATTTTATTTTTACTATTCCAGCACTCCTGCTTGTCTCTAGTGGTCGTTTTTTAGAACGTCGCTTTGCAGATCGTATGAGCGAATCACACAGTAAGGAGGAAATAGATGAGGCGATCAACCTGACAGTAACACGAGAAGAAGGCTCTAGTCAAGATGCGGATATTTTGAAAAGTATCGTCAAGTTTGGGGAAGTTCCTGTCAAACAAATTATGTGTCCTCGTGTAGATGTGGTCGCATTAGATATAAAAGCATCGTATTTTGAAATCTTATCAGCCATTAGAGAGTCCGGTTACTCTCGGCTTCCAGTCTACGAAAATGATTTTGATACTGTAAAGGGGATTTTATATGTCAAAGATCTAATTAGTAATAGAAACGCGGAAAATGATTTCGAGTGGCAACAATTGGTACGTGAGGACTTACTATTTATTCCTGAAGCCAAAAAAATTGATGACTTACTACGTCAATTTCAGCACGATCACAAACACTTCGCTGTTGTAGTTGACGAATATGGTGGTAGTGCAGGTGTGGTAACTTTGGAGGACATCTTGGAAGAGATCATTGGTGATATTCGGGATGAGTTTGATGAAGAACCCGATGTGGAGTTTCGAAAAATAAATGAATTTACTTATGAATTTGAAGGAAAAACCTCTATCAATGATTTTTCGCGTGTCATTGGCGTCGATCAATCGGACTTCGATGAAGCACGTGGCGATTCAGACTCTATCGCTGGTATGATTCTACAGATTACTGGACGCTTTCCTTCTGCTAATTCTGTCATCCCTTATAAAGAGTATAAATTTGAAGTCAAAGCAATGACGAAACGGCGTATTGAGAAAATTACAGTGACATTGCCGAGAAAGTAGCTTTATGTAAGCCGATTACTCAACTCTCCATACGCTTTCAATAATCTACTAAAATTTATTGCCGTGATTCCATCCAAAAAGAAAGTACCTTTTCGTATTGAGCGTTCGCTTTGGATCTACTTGGATGCGTATAAACGGCATCGAGAGCTACCTGTCGAATACGAAGATTTAGTCCATTTTCAATTTTCTACACCACTTATTAATGCTAAAGGAGAAGATACCTTGTGGCAAACAGTGAACTACTCTGACATAGAGCGAGAAGACATTCATCAAGGACTCCGTGAAGTCTATGCGTTGTTAAAAACAGATGGCGACACCCAAGTGCTGGAACATCTTGAAATAGCTAGAATTGACTATTGTACGTTTGGAAATACTCGCCCGTTTCGCATTCGCATTATCAATCGACTCAATGACAACTACGACCATTTCTATGTCAAACGCGCTGATGCCTCACGCGTGTATGGACTAGAACTGGAAGATATTCTGTCTCCCAATTCGTTGTCTTATTTCGCGGACAAAAACACCTTGATCGAAGAACATATTGCAGGTGTGCCAGGTGACGAGTACATGCGCTACCACCTCGACGATGTAGAGTTCAATCAGATTCGTTTAGCGAAAGAGTTTGTCAAGTTCAACGAACGTTGCTTTGTCCGCTTGCTCGGCGATATGCGGGCGTATAACTACATTGTAGATGTGACGCCTGATATTGAAGGTTCACAGTTTCGGATGCGTGCTATCGATTTCGATCAGCAGTCCTATGAAGGCAAGAAGAGCTTTTACATGCCTCAGTACTTCAAAGAAAACAACCCAATTATTTTCCTAGGTATGAAGCACATGTCGTCCCAAACCTTGCGGCAATATCAGCTAGAAGAGCGTTCGCTAATCGCTGCGCGTGTAAAAACAGTGGGCGATCGCTTCAATGACCTGATGGAAGTGATGTGTGAGGACAAAATCTCATTCAGTGATAAAGTTGTACAACTGGCGGGAGAGTTAGGGCAACATCATCACAGCCGTGCTTTTCAGAATTGTAAAAACATGGGCGAAATTGTACAGACCAATATTGATTTAGTATTGAGCAAAGCATTTGTGGACTACAGATAATGTTAGAAGAACGCCCAAACGCCAAGTAGTATAAAAAACAGGTTGAGGACGATTCCTGAAATCAAATTGAGCCGCATCGTATGCTGAAAGCTAGCAGCTGAACGATCGCTGCGCACCCGAAAATACCAGACAAAAAAGAAAATCAGCAATGGCAGCAAACAAGCTCCATAAAGTAGTGCCACTTCCTTTTCGAAAAAGTATAGAAAGTAACTAATATAAGCTGCTGCGGCTAGTGCAAAATTGATCGCTACGAAATGGAACGTTCCCAAAATACCCAATTGCAAACTCAGTGTCCGATCACCACGTTTTGCATCCTCTTCGTGCTGATAAATTTGTGTCATGGGATACGAACCCCACAGCATCAGTGAGCTGAGTAGTGCACCCAGCTGAATTTTAATATCAAAAGTAGCTGCTAGTGTCGTTTCGTGTAGTCCAATATAGCTCATCAAAAACGTAAAATAGCCTTGAAACAATCCCGCAATGAACCAGCTTATCCATGCATATTTTTTAAGGCGAATGGAAGGATGACTGTACGCTTTAGAGACTAATCCATAGATAAATAGTAGGATCGCAAACGTCAGATGGACAAAGAAGAAGCCAAGCAAAACAGCTACTGCGTCAAACACTAACGCATATACGTACATTTCTTTGGACACTCTCGGTGGCTCTTTTAGTCCTCCAATACTTTGCTCATCTTTATCGAAATATGAGTTATAGACGTTACTAGCAGGGTAAAGTAGAAAATGAATGATAACAAATACGGCGATGAATAACTGCACATCTACACGAGGTTCAATTGCCCAAGCAAATAGAAAAATGGGAAGGAGAAAAAAGGAAAAAGGAATACGTAAATGTAAAAAGGTGGCTTTCTTCATAGTAGCGTGAAGTAAATAAATTTACCCGAAATCTTTCGGGATTGGTACTAATTGAAGTAAATATATCAGATAAAAATTAGGTGCTTCGAGTAAGGCTGAATACTTGAGATGTAAACCTGACCGTCGTTTGTGACAAGCAAGAACACTAGACCCGCCAAGTAGAACTTGTTCTACATTTATTCCAAACGGCTATCTCACATTACATATAGTTGATGCGTTTACCTTAAATGATACTCGAATTATGACCACAAAGAAAACCAAATGTTTTTACTAATGGAATAGTCGGCTAATTACCATATTCTACCAATATATTTTCGTCCCAATCTCTTAGTCGCAACTGCAAGCGATCCAAACCAGGATATTGTAGCTCCGTTAAGTCAAAATAGAATCGTCGTTCGATGAGTGCTTCACAGTTGTCGTTGTCTTCAAAGAGTAGTCGAACGCCCAGTTGTGGAGGTAAAGACTCGGCATATGCACTATTGCCGACTAAGCGCATATCGACAGAACCGCAGCCACCACCATAAGCGATGAATACTTCCAAACACTGATTGATGAGTTGAATGTCTTTTAGAAAGAAGTCATCCGAATCAGCTCGATCAAAGGCTTCCTCATCGTTTTTAGCTAGTACGCAAGTACTGTCCGACAGGCGTAAAAATTCTAGTGGAGCAGAAAAAGTAGAGCTACTCAATAGCAAGGTATCCCCACTCAACTCAAACTGCTCTGCCTTTTGTGTCAAATCTAGGAACTGAGACGACCAGGCATCCTCCAACGCATCGGTTACATTTTCTAGTGAAATAGTAATACCTGAACGATCCATCGCCGCGAATTCGCCACTTAGTTCGTTGCGCGAACTAAATCCACTTATGGAACGATCTGCCGACTGAAACTCGAGGTATGCCAGCGGGTTGACAGGCACTTCTTCATTTGTGACAAAGACACCCGACTGCAACCGCCACAGTCCGTCGATATTATCGAGTAGTTCAGATTCTGTTTCAGGAGTTGAAACGTCTGTCGATTCATCACAAGACCAGATGAATAAACTGGAGAGGATGAATAATGTACAAATTGAAATTTTCATAGTGATCGGTTTATGTGTAAGTAATAGACGCATCTATTGGCATAAGTGTTGGGTAGAACGGAAAATTAAAAAGCGTTTGTGTACATCGTTGCTGTAAGAGGCATAGAGTTTCTAGTCAATTTCTATGATTTTTTACTGCTCATGTTTGTAATTTTTGTCACTAGTATGTAACCTAGACACTTTTTTTACGTCCTAATAATAAATAACTAAGGTGAAGCTCCAAAAATCATAGGTATTAAACAATTGAAAAGCTTCTCCACCCTCTGCTGCTAGTTGGCACAATTAATTATAATACTAACGATATTCCCATGAACAGCATGACATGGACAGCCTTTTGCGCTGCGCTATCCCTATTGGTATTGACTTCATATACACTCTCCGCTCAAGTACTGGAGTACAATACAATGATTAAAATAGAAAAAGGAAAGAAGATAACGGAACGTTCTTTCAAGATTTTGATCGCTGACAAAAGCCAAAATGGCTATGCAGAAATTCGTGCCTATCCTAGTCAGGACGATAAATTTCAACTGCTCTATGCCAATGTCTTGAATACAGACGGTAGTATCGAGCGCAAGTTTAAAGCTAAAGACATAAGCACGACCAACTATCGATCTAGAGGTTCTTTTTATGAAGATCGGTTGGTGAAGCAATTCGATTTGTACCACGATGAGTATCCTTACATCATCGAGTATGCTTATCAGATAGAAGAAAAAGAGTTTTTGAATGTTGCGAACTGGAAGCCACTTTTGTATAGCAACGCTAGTGTTTTGCAAGCCACACTACGTGTAGAATGTCCAAAAGACTATGAGGTTAACATTGACCAAACAGGCGAACAATTGACTGCAACGGAAGCTACCTCAGGCAATACAACTATTTGGACATGGAAAGCTACCAACATCAAAGGAGGCGATAGAGAATATTTTGCGCCATCTATTTGGGAGACGACTCCCTCTGTCACCGTAGCACCAGCTGACTTTCAATACGGTATAGCTGGCAGCAATCGATCTTGGGAGGACTTTGGTGACTGGCAAGTCAAGCTGAATGAAGGAACGGAAGAACTACCTACATCCGAGCAGCAACGTATTGACGAGCTACTATTCGGGGTGACGGATGATCGAGAAAAGGTGAGAATACTATATCACTACCTACAAGATCATACTAAGTATGTTAATGTAACGATAGATGAAGGCGGCTTCAAGTCTTATCCAGCTGCTTATGTTTGTGAGAATAAGTTTGGCGATTGTAAAGCATTGACTACCTATATGAAGGCGATGCTACAGTACGCAGATATTCCAGCTTATTATACACTAGTCTATGCTGGCGGAACAGCTCCCGAGGTCAATCCTAATTTTGTAGCGACGCAGTTCAATCATGTCATTTTGATGATTCCTCTAGCGAAGGATACCATTTGGTTGGAAAATACTTCTAACATCAATCCTTTCAATTATTTAGGTGACTTCACGCAAGACCGATGGGCGCTGAAAGTAGATGCTGGAAATAGTGAACTGATCCGTACACCAGCACTAAAACCGGAAGATGTACTGCATGAAAGTAGTTATCATTTTTCATTTGATGCTTCGGGTACAGGAGAAGTACAGGTTGCACGGACATTGCGAAACAACGCCTTTGAACGCTACTTGAGCTATCAAGAGCTAGGAAAAGAAGACGATCAGCGCGAACTAGTAGCCTCCAATATCCACGTCAAAGAATTTGATTTAACGGATTGGGCTATTGAGCAAGAGCATCGTGACGTAGCTGCTATACAAGTAAAAGCGAGTGGTTCGTGTACACAACAAATTCGAGAAGTAGGATCGCTAAAAGCTTTTCAACCTCCAGGACTACAACTGCCCCGTATGGAAAAACCAGCACAGCGCAAGCAAGCTGTTCGCATTCAATACCCACGTCACCGTATAGATTCTTTCATCTACGATTTACCATTCTTGACACAACATGAAGTGCAACTGCCAGCCGCTATCAATATCGAAACTACAGCTGGACAATTCAAATTGACCGCTGAACGAATCGCAGATGACCGCCTTGTCATCTATCGAAATTATTTGCTAAATGAAGGCACGTATACTATAGAAGAATATGAAATGGTCTACGACTTCATTAAGGCTGTAGAAAAACAGCAAAAACAATTTGTCATCATCCTAAAACATAAATCATGAACATGAACATTTATTATCTGCTATTACTTACTTTCTGTAGTTTTTCCCTTTCTGCACAACAACAGACATTTGAATATGGAGTTGTGACAGAGGAGGAGCGCAATATGGACGTATACGAAAAAGATACGGAAGCCGAAGCTGTCGTTTTATTCGATTTAGGACGCACTAAGTTTGTCAAAGGCGAGCGCAACTATGATATTCAATTTAAGTACCATACGCGCCTGAAAATATTTAACAAAGCTGGATTAGATCGAGCGGAAATTGAAATTCCTTACTATGTGGATGGATATGGACGCACCGAAGTTATCAAAAATATCGAAGCGGTATCGTATACATTGGAGAATGGACAGTGGAATCGACAGGTGCTAAATGCAAAGTCTATCTTTAAAGAACAGGTAAGCGAACATACTTACGTCAAGAAGTTTGTCATCCCCAATGTGCAAGAAGGCTCTATCATAGAGTATCGCTATATGAAGGTGACGCCTTTCATTTTTAGGTTACCAGACTGGCAGTTTCAGGATCGAATTCCAGTGATGTACAGCGAATACGAGGTAGCTATGATTCCTTTCTATGAATATATTTTTTTGGCACAAGGTATAGAGTCATTCGATTACCAAAACTCTCGTAAAGGCACAGAACGTCGGACGTGGGGACAGGTCATTTCAGATAAAGGAATGCATACAGGCGATGGTGTTATTTTTCAAGATGTGATCAGTACTTATGCACTGAAAGATATTCCTGCCTTCAAAGACGAATCCTACATCACGTCGGTCAGCGACCACATTATTAAGCTGGACTTTCAGCTATCCAAAGTAAGTCCACCGTATGGAAAGGTAGAGGAAATAATGAGTACTTGGTACAAGCTGAACACGGCTTTGTTAGAGCATGAAGACTTTGGTCGATATATGAAAGTGAGTCAGCGATTAGCTAAGAAAGTACTGGAAGATATTGATCTGGATGGCAAATCGGAGGCGGCACAGCTGAAAACACTAATCGACTATACCAAGTCGCATTTTACCTGGAATGACCAAAGAGCTAAATACGCTAACCAAACACCAAAACAGTTTTTGGCGACGAAAAGTGGAAATGCAGCAGAAATTAATTTATTCCTAATCGCGCTGCTTCGAGAGGCTGGATTTGACGTAACGCCTGTCGTTTTGAGTACACGTGGACACGGACAATTTAGAACAACTTACCCATTCAACAATATGACGGATTATGTAGTCGCCTTCATCGACTGGGATGTTGCCTTTTTAGCAGACGCTACAGACGATCATCTCCCTTTTGACCGCATTCCGTTGCGCTGTATCAATGGACTAGGTTTGTTAGTGAATGAGTCTGAAGAAGGGGAGTGGCTACGTATTGCACACGATGAGCCATCTACTCGTAAATACACCATTTCGACGACTATACATCCTGAAGATATGGAAGCAAAACATGTGCTGTCCATGCAAAACACAGAGTATAATAGCTATGTGCTTCGCACTTCTTTCGAAGACGATGAAGAAGAAATTAAGGAAGCTTTCACCGAAAACATCGACAATATAACAAGAGTAAAAACGGTCAATTACGATCGTCCTTCCGCTCCATATATGTTGTTCTTCGAAGGGACTTCAGAAGTAGAACATCTAGGTGGACACATCGTCGTAAAGCCATTTTTGAATTTAGGTATTGCAGAGAACAAGCTCAAGCAAGAAGAGCGCAGCTATCCTGTCGATTTTACCTATCCCACAGCTACGACATTTGATATACGTGTGCTGATACCTGAAGGCTATGAACTCGATCAATTACCCCAAGCTGTAGAGCATGAAGATGATCTAATTCAACTAGTGATGAATGCTAAGTTAGACGAACATATGGTACTCATCGAAGCTGGATACGTATTCAAACAATCAGTATATGAGCCAGCAAACTACAAGCAATTGAAGAAGGATATTGATGAGATTGTAGCAACTTTCCAAAAGGATATCGTGCTGATCGAGTCAAGAGATAGAGTCGTACAAAATAAAGAGTAAGCTATAGAACTAGGTTTCTAAAGTAATCAATTTAGATCAGCATATCCAACAAATTTATTGATCTGAATCTTATACCTATAGACGCTGTAGCATCTGGCTACGGCGTTTTTTATTTGAAAACTAATTGTTCGGGTCAGCCACCACTATAAAAGAATCAATAAACGCGTTAAAAATTAAGTAGGGTGAGATAGCTATCTGAACGGCTACACACGCTTGAAAAATTTATGGATTAACGCTCTTCTGCAAAAAAAAATGGACTCACTCAAATTGTGACGCTTATGTAGATCCACCTACTTATCAAGCTAGAAATCAGGAAAGTTATATTTCATCTCCTGTAGATTTAGCTATCTTTAGTTAATACAGTTGCTGAACAATGTTGATGTACTACGATTGAGGTGAATCATTTTTTAACGATTAGAACAAATGAACTTTCAATAGCTAAGGTGCTGGATTAGGATTCGCTGTATGTACTTCCTCTATCGCTTTCAGCACGTTTTTAGAAAGCGTAAGGTCAGCACTACCAATGTTCTCTTTCAACTGTTCCATAGTCGTTGCCCCGATAATATTACTAGTCATAAATGGTCGATCATTGACGAAAGCAAGGGACATCTGCGCTAAACTCATGTCATGCTCTTCCGCGATCTCCAAATATCGAGCTGTTGCATTATAGGCGCGTTCATTATTGTAACGAGAAAGATAGTCGTACTTGTTGATGCGGTCGCGCTCCGTATCTTGCTTTTTATGATACTTCCCACTCAACAATCCAAATGCCATCGGCGAGTACGCCAATAAACCACACTGCTCCCGAATAGCGACTTCTGCCAGTCCTACTTCAAACGTTCGATTGAGTAAACTGTATGGATTTTGAATACTCACAGGTCGAGGCAATCCCATTTCATCAGCTAATTGTATCATGCGCATTGTACCCCAAGGCGTCTCATTCGACAGACCATAATATCGAATCTTCCCATCTTGCACCAATCCGTTTAAAGTTTCTAGTACTTGTCCAAAATTTTCTTGCCAAGAATCGTTCTCATTGTGTTCGTAACCTAGCTTACCAAAGTAGTTCGTACTTCTTTCAGGCCAATGCAATTGATACAAATCAACATAGTCGGTTTGCAACCGCTTTAGACTTCCATCAATAGCCGCGTGTATACTGTCAGGAGAGAAATCTAGTTTCGGACGGATGTACGTAAATTTAGGGTTTGGACCAGTCACTTTAGTACCAATAATCAATTGATCGCGATCCGAGCGATCTTTGAGCCATGTACCAATATATTGCTCCGTCAAACCATTGTTTTTCTTTGTACTAGGTACAGCGTACAGTTCTGCGGTATCAATAAAGTTAATACCTTGTTCGAGCGCATAGTTGAGTTGCTCATGTGCCTCAGCTTCTGAATTCTGTTCGCCAAAAGTCATCGTACCTAAGCAGATTTTGCTCACTTTCAAGTCTGTGTGTCCGAGTGGTCGGTATTCCATGTGTTTGTATTCTAAGAAATTTAGGAAGGCGACAAAAATAAAAAAAGGGCTAAAGAAAGCACGGTTTCTTTAGTCCTAAAAGCTGTTAATGAGGGGGTATTAAATGTAAAATGTAAAATGTCGAATATCGAACGCTAAATGTAAAATATCGAAGTG
>CAYLPW010000024.1:0-2290 GCA_964385665.1 uncultured Saprospiraceae bacterium | reverse complement strand
TGTTCGATATTCAATTCGCTGTAAGGGAAGGAGTCGAACCTTCAAGAGGTAGTTAGCCATAGCACAATATCAGATATTGGTGGTCAACCCACTATGCTACGTTTATCCTAGAATTCCTCACCCTCGAGACGGGAGGGCACGGCTGCCAATTTCGTCACCTTACAGTGTTGTTATTTCAAAATATCCACACTCGTTTGTGTTTCATTCGATAATGCAAATTTAAAGCAAATGATCTATACGGTGCAAATTAATTAAGAAAATAGTTTAAAATATAGAAATTAGGCAACGATAGATCGTAGATATTAATGATTGTGTAACTAAATTTACTGAAAAACTTATTTTGTTGAAATATCCTTAATGAATTTCTAATCTGCTTTTCCGAACAGTTAGTAAGGCATCGGTTTTCTTGTAACAAGTACCAAATTTTCACACCTAGACTACTTTTATGCAATTACCTACTGACAGGAAAAACCTAAGACTCTATGGCGATCACACTCGAGTGATTGGTCGCTTCTTTTGGGCGGGCAAAGAACGAGCCGTTATTTTAGTTCAAAAGATCATCGACATGGATAAGGTAGAAGCTCGCAATATATTGATGCGTACCTTACGCGATTTTGCACGACGTCATCGGAATATCATGGGCATCTGGACGCGGCATTTGAGTGCTGTCAAAGAACGAGTGCCAGAGTTAAGAGAGCAGATAGAAGAACTTTCCGAGAATAAACAAGCATTAATTGGAGCGTACTTCACGCATGAGTATAGTATTGAAAGTGCTGCTTTTTTCAATCCAAGTATTGTTCCAGCCTTAGATCAATCGGATCTGCGAGCAGGTGAACTGCGTGCCGTGATGAGTATGCGAGCAGTGGGAGAGGGGCATGTTTCTAGTATTGTATTTCGCAATTTAATTATCTCTGCTGACCATCATGTAGAGGCGGAAAAAGTCAATGAGTTCGTGAGTATTGCGGATGATGTACATTATAAAGTTTACCGACGAGCAGATTTTAGAGCGCAGTTATCAAAAGATGGAATTGTCGATCAGGAGGTGGTTAAAATCATTTTAGAACGACTGCCTGAGCAGTTCAACTACATCACGCTTTACAATAAATATAGAGAACTCATCAATTCGCACAACGATCAAAAAAACATTTTAGACAAAGTACTCCGACTAGGAGATGTCTACTATGAAGGCGAATTTGATTTGGACACCGATATTAGCGAACGTGTACTGTATCCGATGCTGGAGTATGAATCAAGAGGGATGGAAGACGCCCGTTTCTTGCAGTTTACAAAAGAAGACGGCAGCACGGTCTATTACGGAACATATACCGCTTACAATGGCTTTACCATTCGTCCCATGCTAGTCGAAACACACAACTTCTACGACTTTAAGATTCGCCCAATTTATGGCAATGCAACCGTCAACAAAAACCACGCTATTTTTCCCCGCAAAATCAATGGACACTATTACGTATTAGCTCGTATCGACGGCATCAACAACTACATCATTAAAAGCGATAAACTGCAAGAATGGAATGACGCGCAGTTGCTGATGACCCCCAAGTACTACTGGGAAATGTATCAGATGGGGAACTGTGGCGCACCCATCGAGACTGATCGAGGTTGGTTGATGATCACGCACGGGGTAGGGACGATGCGGAAGTATTCAATTGGAGCTGCTTTGTTAGACTTGGATGATCCGACTAAGGTGATTGGACGATTGGAAGAGCCGTTGTTGAGTCCATTAGAATCGGAACGAGAAGGCTACGTACCGAATGTATTGTATAGTTGTGGGAGCTTAATCCACAACGGAAAGCTATTCTTACCGTTTGGAATTAGCGATGAAGCGGCTAGTTTCGCAAGTGTAGCTGTCGATCAACTACTGGATGCGATGGTTTAAGGAGAAGTCACCCCGTGAATTTTGTACACCAAAGAGCTGAAGTACAACAACTTTTTGTTGTGCGCTCAGCGTTCACGGGGCGACTACCGTATGAATGCTATTGCACTTCATTGCCGTAATACGTACTCTTCGTACGCACTTTTCCCTCTTCATGGCGCACCGCCACTACTGGTGTATGACGAATGCGTGCAGAACGCGAAGGACAGCAGTTAGCACCATGCAGTAAGTAGACGGCACTACGACTCACCGTATACTCTTGGTTGAATGACTTATCGGTATAAGCTAACAATTGATATTTATCTTTATTCATAATAAATGGATAGTTGGAGAACTGTACTTAAGAGCTTGTTGGGAAATTGAAAATTCGGCTGCACTCGCAAAATTTTATCTTGC
>CAYLPW010000023.1:0-33402 GCA_964385665.1 uncultured Saprospiraceae bacterium | reverse complement strand
TTTGTAAGCTATGGTGAGCATATGCCGATAGCTATCGGCACAGCTCGGTTGCAAACCGAGCCGATCAAGGGAGGAATAAAGTCTTATTCAACTTAACTCTATTGCGGTTGTTAAATAAATCAATAATACAATTTTGCTATGCAATTACAGCATCCAGATTTTCCAAACATTACCATCAACCCAGAGGTGTGTTTTGGAAAGCCGTGCATCAGAGGTATGCGCTTTCCCGTTGCAACACTAATAGGTTACTTAGCTGCAGGAGAAACGATAGAGACATTACTCAATGACTTTCCATTTTTGCAGCTTCAAGATGTTTATGATGCTTTAGCTTTTGCTTCAAAAACGATGGAGGATAAATACATCACATTAGAACAGGCTGAAGCATGAAGTTTTTGTTAGACGTACACATGCCTCCCAGTCTAGCACGTATGCTAGAAGAAGATGGACATACTTGCAGATTGGTCGTGAAAGTTGCCGATCCACGCATTGAGAATATTGATATTCTATTGATTGCCGAAGAGAACGATGAAACCATTCTT
Source organism: uncultured Saprospiraceae bacterium (assembly GCA_964385665.1). Lineage (GTDB taxonomy): Bacteria > Bacteroidota > Bacteroidia > Chitinophagales > Saprospiraceae > JAAUTG01. The sequence goes on along the minus strand of CAYLPW010000023.1, from coordinate 32,863 downwards.
ACACATGATTTGGACTTTGGTAAACTACTTTCTTTTCGAGGTAACAATCGTCCATCCGTTGTCATTTTTAGAATAGATAAAATCAACGCTCAACAGTTTCATCTAGCCATTCAGCAATATTGGAATCAAATAGAACATGCACTTATAGAAGGAGCAGTTGTAGTCATTTCTTCTAACAATGTACGTATTAGAAAACTGCCGATCTAGTAGCTTAAGCGGTAAAATGATGTATTGCGCTAGGTGAATTACACTGCGGCAATCATGAGCATATGCCGATAGCTATCGGCACAGCTCGGTTGCACACCGAGCCGATCAGGGGTTGAAGCAGGAAATCCAGAAGAAAGTGAGAGAACTAGACCTTAGAAGTATATTCAAAATAATACTAATATTTTTTATTCTACTCTTTGCTATGTGGACTTTAGGATGCACTCGAGCAAATAAAGCGATTTTCTTAATTCCTAATCATTATAGTGGGGAGGTTGTAGTCATTTTTAATCAAAAAAATGGCTCATCTAAGAAGGATAAAAATGGTAGGAGACTGTATGAAATACCAGATAATGGTATCCTTTTAACTAAGAATTCAAGGGAAAAGGGTAAGTTCAATTATAAATTTTATTATGTAGACTCAGAAGGTTCTAAGAAAAAGATACCTTCAACTCTAGATATTGAAAATGAAGGTTCTTCTGAAGAAGTTTATATATCTCAACTTGTTACAGGACAAAAAGTATATCCTATAAATGACTGTCAAGTAAGATTTTTGGTGTTTCGGGTAATATCTAGTATTTCTTCTGAAACTAAAGAGAAAAATCTTTTAGAAAAAGTGCTACCCGTTAAGTATCCAACAGATCCCATCTGGCAATGCTTGAGTCCTTGAGAAACTGCCTGATCGCCGAAACTTATCAGGATAGTCGAAGCTTATCAGGATAGTCGAAGCTTGCCCCTTCGATTCAATAGACTGATCTAAAAAAGCGTCGATGAAGGCATACACCAATACCAAATGACAAGTCACTCTTTCGGCTATGTTTCATCCATAGCCTCCGCTGCCCAAAGCAGATCCAACTCCCCTTGCAGAAACATCATTAGTTCATGCAGATAGGACGCCGAAAAATCAAATTGAATCCCTGCCGCTTCGTACACTTCTTTAATTGAACGCGTGTAGCCCAACTTCAAGGCTTTTTTATAGGCATCGACAGCCGCTCGTCCTTTTTCTTTATAATTTTTCCAAATCGCAATCGCACCTAACTGCGCTATCCCGTACTCGATATAGTAGAAAGGAGCTTCAAAAAGGTGAAGTTGTTTGTACCAAGAATAGGATAGTTCTTCCTCCAATCCTTGATAGTTCATCACTGGTGTTTTAAATTCATGTAGCAGTTGTAACCAATAGGCCTGCCGGTCTTCCGAAGTATGTGCAGGATGGGTATAAATCCAATGCTGAAATCGGTCGATGATCGCAATCCAAGGCAGTAACTGTAGAATATTCTCTAACAGCCAAATCTGCGCGCGGCGTAGCTCTTGTGCATCTGGTAAAAAAGTAGACCACTTATCCATAGATAGTAACTCCATACTCATAGCTGCCAGCTCTGCGATCTCTACTGGCGGATGCTTAGAACTCATCAGTTGGAGATGGTTAGTAGAGAACGAATGAACGGCATGTCCACTTTCGTGCATGAAGGTGCGTATGTCTTGTATAGACCCACCAGCATTCATAAATATGAATGGAATACCTGTCAATGGCAACGGCATTTGATAGCCACCCGGTCGCTTATTCGACCGCACTTCTAAATCTAGGTGCTGATGAACGTACATCTGTTTGATAGCGTCTCCAAAAGAGACATCCACTTTATAGAGTACCTGTATTGCTTTTTCAACTAGCTCATCTTCGGACTGAATAGGTCGCAGGGGTGACTTATCTGTGGCATTGGCAGTGAGATCCCATGGATTCAACTCACTGACGCCTAGCTGATTGCACTTTCGTTCATGTACCTTAGCCAGCAAGGGCAATACTTCCTGTCGGATAGCACTGTGAAAGTCTAAACAGTCTTGAGGTGTGTAGTCAAATCGAGCAAGCTGCTTAAACTTGTAGCTTCTGTAGTTCTCATGATCGGTAGCCTGTGCAATCTCGCTACGCAGATGACGCAAGTCGTCAAACAGCTCCTCGAAGGCGGATTTTTGTAAATGAAATTGACTCGCCATTGATTCATATACTGCCTTCCGTTGCGTCGGATTCGGCATTTCTAATAAACGATTGCAAGCTTGTAATGGATAGTATTCGCCTTCCCACTCAATCCCTATTTGTGCTAGTAGGTTGCCGTACTTTTTTCCTAGTAGTCGCTCTTTAGCGTGTCGTTCCACATTTTCGATGCGGAAAAGTTCAGCGTCCTTGTGCAGCAGTCGAATGTGTGGTTGATAGTCGGCAGGTAAGCCTTCTAGATAAGGAGATTTCAATAATTTTTGGTGGAGGAGAAATCGGTAATGTTCTAAATTCGGTTGAATGTGTTGAATGTGGTGTTCAAGAGTTTTTGCGGCTTCTTGATCTGTGGTGTTTGTTGTGAATCGGATATAATGCCAAGCAAATTTTTCTTCAGCCACGGCAGCTACAGCATTGATGTCGACGAGCCATATTCGGAGCTGCTGCGCGCTATCAATGGGACGTGAGAGTAGCTCCTCGTACGCAGGTAACCAGTCTTCCCAAAGAGAAGAATTAAAAGGAGATGAGGTATGTTGAGATGAAAATGAGGATGTTAATGCCACCATAGTGAACTTGAACGTGTCCTTTCAAGATAGCTGAACCACTATTGAAAAGAGTAAAAGAATTTCGAACAACTCAAAGATACCATCTAAAATGATAACAGAAATGTGTAGAGTTAGCGAAAGCTTTTTTTGTTATCAATATTATTACCTAAAAACCAATTTTTACTACCGTGCCATCAGTAGCCTACTGTGTGTTCCATACACATACGAATAATCCTAAACTATGTTTCTGGAAATGAACGTCAGGTGACGTCTTCCGTTCATCTATAGTCTTATTACGTAGTAAATACCTTTTTTCTTTATGAATATACAGCCCTACATCAGATAAAGTATGAAGTTGCTATCCATCTAGATGCTCCTAAAGTAGATAGTATAGACGAAGAAGCAATGATTAGAGCGAAGCTAAATCTTCACTATCCACTAGCTGGCGCATTTTAAATTTTGCAACAAGAAAACTTCACTTAGTCTGAGTTCAATAATAAACCCGCCTACCTATACAGTTAGGTAAACCTGACCGTCGGGCAGGTTTACATTCTTGGGTGTTCGATTTTTACTGAAATCATCTACTTATACTGCGTATCTGCTTTCAACAAAAATCGAACAATGTAAATTTAATTATTTCACGTTACTTATATTCTAGTATGTCAACTATATCAGTCGTGAATGGATAATCCCCTTCTACATTAGACGCTACTACAACTGTCCGATCTGCTCCAAACTGTTCCACCAAGTCTAAATACCATCTGGCGCCTTGACGATCTAAGTTCGTCGTGGGTTCGTCTAGTAGAACCAAACTGCCTGAACTGCATAAAGCTAAGGCCAGTTTTACACGTTGCTTCATACCAGAAGAAAAATCCTTGAGCGCTTTCTGCTTCGTTTTTTTAAACCCCAATAAATCAACGATCTGCGCTACACTAACGTCAGATAAAAATGGGCGAAATCGCTGATGAAACTGCAACTGCTCTCGAAGGGTGAATTCTTCGATTAAGTCGATGTACGGTGCAGCGTAGTTGACGAATGTATAGATCTCTTCACTCTTTATTTGCTCACCACTCGTTTGAAAAGCAATTTCCCCTTTTGTCGGTGAAAGATAACCAGACAACACACGCATCAGGGTGGACTTTCCAGAGCCATTCGGACCTGTAATCGCGTACGCTTTTCCCGATACAAATTGATAGTCCATATTTTTGAATATCCATTCGTAACGATAGCGTTTACTGACTTTGGAGAGCGTGATTTGCATGAAGCGAACAGCGTTGTTGAACCTGAATAAATTACAGCCATAAAGTAAAGTAAAAAACCTGACAGATTCGTTCTCTGCGTTAGCGTTCGTACTATATTCGAGCAGTGAAGCCTGTCAGGTTCAATGTATCCATTCATCACTAAAGCATGCTATTGCACCAAAGCAGTACTGCCACTAAAGACCTTTCGCGTACCATCATTGTATTCTACCTCACTGTGCCAAACATAGACGCCAGGTGGTACTAAATTACCGTTGCGTCGACCATCCCAGCCTGCCATTTCGTCATTAGGCGAAAAGTCATTGGCGGAGAAGATCAAACTGCCCCATCGGTCAAAGACTTGAAAATTTCGGATCACTGCTGTCCATTCTGTGTAAACCGTCAATCGCTCATTGATACCATCTTCATTTGGGCTAAATGCTTCTGGTACAAAATGCTTAAAAATACGCTCCACACGCACCTGGATACGATCCTCGCTCGTACAGCCATTCGCATCAGTCACTTCGACTTCGTACATACCTGTAATGAAGGGTGTAATAGTTGGGTCAGGACAATTGTTGCAAGTCAAAGAAGAGTCTCCATTCATGGCTCTCCATTCGTAGGTAACTCCACCTTGCGCATTCTCTACAAGGGCATTTAGTTGAAATTCATCGCCATAGATCAATTGGATAAAATCGTCCTTATCACGCTGAATCCTCACCTCTACAGTCGCTGGATCCATCAGTTCTATTGGTGTTTGTATTTCGCAACCATTTTCGTCGCGTACCACTATTTCGTAGTTGCCCGAAGATAGATTGGTAAACGCATTGAGAGAATTAAATAAGATACCATCTAGACTGTACTGAAATGTGTTGGTACCACCTGTGGCTTCGACAGTGATCTGTCCATTCTGATCGCCTGAGCAACTTGGATTTTCCGCTGTTGCGACTAAGTTCAAACTATCTGGTGCTTGCACGGCAAACTGAATCGTATCTGCACAAGCTTCATTGTCCATCAGCGTAAATAGATATTCCCCTGCTGCTAAGTCATCGACTCTATAAGTAGAGTCAGTCGCTTGTAGTAGTTCGCTATTGAGTTGATAACTGAAAGGTTCAAATCCGCCAGTCCAGTCAAACTGTACCATCCCATCTTCACGATCAAAGCAGCTCAACATCAAGTCAGCATTGGTCAAAAATAGCTCTAACTCGCAACCATCATAAATACATACAGTATCACTCACTGGCAGATTACAGATCATCGGAACGCCATCAATCACTGGACGCAGTTGAATACTTACGCTCTCCTCATTCCTCAATCCATTCACGGCGTGTTCTATGTTTGTGTTTGGTGCGAACCAGTTGGAACCATTAATTTGAATTTCATAATCAATACCATTCTGTTCTTCCCAATCGACTACTAGTGTTTTATTGTCACCACTTTCGCAAGTAATACTAGGCGCATTTAGATTAGAAATATTGGTTACATTGATCGTATCATTAGCGGTACAGCCATATTGATCTTCCGCAGCGACCATGTAGGTTTGGAAAACAGCATCGTTATTATCGAAAGATGGATTAGGACAGTCATCACAAGACAATCCACTACTTGGCGTCCAAGAATAGGTAACATCATTTTCAGCCACTAGCTCAATCGACCAACTTTCTAATGTGCTACTTGCATTTCGGGTTTGGTCGGTGACTAAAAGTGTCCAATCACCGTTCACGTCCGTTCCTATCAAGTTGTTCCAGTCTCCTTCTGCTTGGAATGTTCCAGTGAATGGAGCAACTGCTCCACCCATTGTTGCCGTAGCTGTTGGGGAGAAACAAGTTTGTACAAAGTTTGTACTGTTGCCACCTATGTTACTAACTAAGACGACTCGACCCCCGTTTGGAGCTTCTAGTGTAAACGTGAGGTCGGCAAGTGGATTACTGCTCTCCGAGGTTAGATTGATACAGACACTGGATAGCGTTGCTACATCAGTCAAGGTATTGGGAAAGATATTGTTGACATCGACTGTACTTTCATACGGTCGCCCAATTGGTGCACTGGCAGCATTCAGTTCATCGAAATAAGGTGCTGCCTGAAATCGTATGGCTTGATCGTTATTACTTACACCGATATTCAATGTTGGCACATCTTCTTCGCAATACGTCAAATCTTCTGTTTGGGTAATCAACTCTTGACAACTATAACAGTCGGGGTGTGTCGGTGGCAATGCTATCAATGCAATCGTCGTATCGTAGGTACATCCATATTCATCTGTGATGCTGAAAGTATATGGATTTTCACCTGCACTGTTCAAGTAAGCGACACCATCCGCCTGATTTTCCCAAGAAAAGTCAACAATGGCTGCCGAGAAAGTCTCTAAAGGTGGATACAAATCTGGATTGAATGAAATACTCCAATCGAAAATGTAGCCATTGTCTTGCAACAGATAATCTTCTACGGTGATGGTCCAGTCGCCGTTCAGTGGACAGCCGATTAGAGAGTCTAAACTTTCAAACGATTGATAGTCGCCTGCTGGCAACGTTCGGATGTTATTGTTCAAATCATAGGTCAACCAATCTTCATTAGTCGCTATAGGTGTCCAACAATAGTCGTACCCCAGTCCTGGAGACAAATCTGCTTCTTGATCGATGGGTTCTCCCAAGAACACAGAGCCAACTCGGTTTTTCGTTTCAAACTTTTGAAGCAGTACTTCTGTACCATTCGGACATTCAATCGATACCTGCAAGTCGCGCATATAGGAGTGTTCAATATTGATACAAATGCCTAGCAGATCTTCTACATCGTCCAGCGTTTGCCCACTATTGAACTGATTGATATTGAGACTTGTGGTGTACGCAACGCCTTTCCCATCTGGTAAAAACAGCGAATCGGAACGTAGATAGCGCGGTTCAAAGGTAGTTTCTACACTATTGACTTGTAGAAAAGCACTCGTATCTGCGCCATTGATACCTGCTGTCAAGGAAATACTGTCTCCCAAACACATGCTTTCCATGTCACGTACACTAAATTCTGGCGGCGGTGAGATACGTACTCGCTGGTCAATCGTATTGATACTGACGCAGCTCAATTCATCTATAGCTGCTAACTGTACGATGTAGCCTCCAGGCTGCGCATATGTGTGTGTGACTGTACGTCCTTCCTTTCGCGTACCATCTCCTAAATCCCAAAAGTAGGTAAAGTTGCCGTCCGTTGGAGCTTGACCTTGCGTTACATACTGCCCAATACCTTCAAAACTGATTTCTTGACCAATACAAGCATTAATCCATCCAGTATCACTCGGCATCACACTGGGCAGTGTACGCACTACTTCCACATTGATGTTTTTGCAACGCGAAATACAGCTAATGGCTGCTGCCCATCCGGCACCTTCAGAACGCACAATCAATCGACGAGATCGGAAAGTGACTGTCAAGCAGCCGCTGGTGTTCTCCCGTGTAGCAGAAATAGCGAACGGCAAGATGTCGTTGTCTCGCTCGCTGACTTCTTCTAATAAAGGACTGTCAGAGGATTGACCATCATAAAATCGCAGAAAATCGCGCCCCTCTAATTCTAACTCACTAAATGTCAGTCGAATAGAAGAGCCGTCAACATCTGCACAAAACGTCACCTCTAGATCTTCTCGATTGCTATAATCGTCGTTGGCACCGCCACTATCAAAGAACGTACCACTACAGGTATTGATGGTTCTGCCATCTTCGTCCTCCATATTGTAGACTTGAGCAGACAGGGAAAGGTGGAGTGTACAGCAACAAAGGCTGCACGCTAGTAATCGGTAAAAATTCTGCATGTATGTGTTGTTTTTATCTTCAAAATAAAATAGCTGCTTCGAGGATTTTAGATTGTTTTAGGTAAGTAAGCGGCAGTCTATTATCTTGATTTTTTCAACACTGGGTAAGCAATTCTATAGCAGCGTCAGCTACTTAAATCTTTTATGTGTTCTTTTTACATGAGGAGTTGAGTTGATTCTAGAACGTTGAATCCACTCGTTTTTAGTAAGCAATGACACAGTTTGAGTTCAATACTAAAATTCATGTCTAGTGTTCAGACTAAATCTAATTTGAACACTGAATTTTAGTTCTTTCACCCTGTACCGCACATCATAAGGATACGTAACAATACGATGTGCTGTACAAATGTAACGAAAGAAGGGAATATTTAATATGAATATTGTCCACTATTTACGACGACACACGAATTGAGACTGTCCAAAATCAAAAAATTACGCCATTTAGATATACACTTTCCCTTCTCAGGCGTTTGTCTATCGTTAAATTTTGGAAGTGGATCATCTACTTCATTTCAAACATACTGAAAACAAGAATATGAACAAATGGATAATGTGGTTAGTGAGTTTTACACTTCTTGCTACCGCTTGTGAAAAAGACGATTTCATTACTCGGGAAGAACAGTTGGCGATCGACCGTGACTTGATAGCTACCTATTTGACGGAAAATAATATAGAAGCAGAGGAACTGCCAAGTGGCGTCCACTATGCGATTGAAGAGGAAGGAACTGGACTTACGCCAGAAGCCAACCAATTAGTCACCATCCGCTATGAGCAATATTTGTTAGATGGCACAGTCATCAATAGTACAGGACCAGATTCGAGCGTCACGTTCAATATTTCGAGTGCGCTGCCGGGTGTGCAACAATCGCTTTTGTTGTTGAAAGAAGGGGGAAAAGGTATCTTTTTGATCCCCTCTAATCTTGCGTTCGGCACCAGCAGTTCTGACTTAATTCCACCCAATTCTATCTTTCGATTTGATTTGGAGTTAGTGGAAGTGGTGACACAAGAGGAGCAACAGGAACGGCAACAAGCAGCGGATATTGCAATCATTACCGATTACATAGCGAACAACGAAATCGAAAATGTCGATTCTACCGAAAGTGGTATCTATTATTTTTTTGAGGAAGAAGGCGAAGGGGATCGACCAACGGCTAGTTCTGCAGTGACGGTGCGCTACACAGGTTACTTACTAAATGGTCAGGTTTTTGACCAGACACCTGGCGAAACGACGAGAACGTTTCCTCTTTCAGGCGTGATTCCGGGCTGGACGGAAGCGTTGCAGTTGTTTCAGCGAGGATCGAAAGGGACGATTTTGTTACCGTCGGCTATGGCTTATGGGTCGACAGGAACTAATGGTATTCCACCGAACACCGTATTGGCATTTGATATTGAATTGGTTGATTTTGAATAATACAACGATTCGTTAAAACCTATTAGACGCTGTTAATTTAGCGTTAAAGCAAAGCAGACGAACGCAACCATTCGTCTGCTTTCTTAGTCTTACAGGTGTAGCCATCAATCAAATCAAAGAAAATTCGACTAATCAAACACTTAAATTTAAAACCATGAGAAAATTAATCAAATCCTTCCATAAAACTTGGATGATTGCTATTGCAGCGGTCGCGTTATCGTTCACTACTTTATCGGCACAAAAGATCGCTGTCGTAGATATTAATGTCATTCTAGAAAGTGTGGACGAATACAAGCAAGCACAAGATCAGCTAGATCGAGTAGCCTCACAATGGCGACAAGAGATCGCGCAGGATTATGATCGCATCAAAAGTCTGTACAATAAGTATCAGGCAGAGCAAGTCATTATGAGTGAAAGCGAAAAGCGCAAGATGGAGGAGCAGATCACGCAAGCAGAGACTTCTGTACGCGATGCACAGCGTAGAAAATTCGGGCCAGAAGGCGAACTGTTTAAGCGCCGACAAGAGCTAGTCGAGCCGATCCAAGATAAAGTGTATCGTGCTATTGAGAGTTATGCGGATGAGCGTGGCTACGATTTCATCTTCGATAAGTCAGGCAGTGCAGGTTTGATCTTCAACAAAGCCGATCACGATAAAACACAAGATATTATTCGTCGGCTGTAATCATACGCAAGGATCTGCCCAAGATTTAAATGCAACATTAGGGCGCAATACCATTTCATAAGAAAATGTATCTTTGCGCCCATTTTAACTACCTTTCATTATAAACAACATTTTAGGATGAAAAACATACTTCGAATTGCTACACTTTGTTTGGCAATGGTCGCGTTGACCGCTTCTGTACAAGCCCAAAAATTTGGCTATGTCAATACGAATAAGATTTTAGAAAACTTGCCAGAAGTGAAGCAAGCTGATGCGAACATCGCAGCAATGCAAAAGCAGCTAGAGAATAAGTACAAAAAAGATTTAGAAGCTCTACAGACAATGTATGTAGAGGTACAAGGTCAAGTGCAGCAAGGTACTATGTCACCAAAGCAACAGGAAGAAGCAGCCGCTAAGATCAAGGCAGAAGAAGACAAATTACGCGCTTTTGAAGCGGATAGTCAGAACAAACTGATGACGAAGCGAAATGAATTGGTGCAGCCTATTTTGGATAGAGTGAACAATGCGATTCAAGCAGTTGGAAAAGAAGGTGGCTATCAGTTTATTTTTGATGAGCAAGTACTACTGTACAAAGAAGCATCACAAGATGTGACAGAAATGGTGAGAGCGAAACTATAGCCACTAGACAGCTTTCAGTATAATTATTTACTGACAATAAAAAAGTCATCGGAGTTTACTTCGATGACTTTTTTTGTTTTTGGATAATACCAAATTTAACCGCTACTAGCAATATCCTAGATCGTCGTCGTGGGTGTATAAATCGGCAGCTCGCCGTGTTTGATTCGCTTTCTCTATTTCTTGATAAGGAAGATTCGCATCAACCACTACAGGCTTGACTAATTTAGCTCGGCGACCGACGACGACCGCTGCCAGCCCAATCGCGACAGCTGTGGAAACAGTAGAGACGGTGACCGTACGTTTTGTTATTTGACTCATGGCAATTACGTATTAATGGGTTGTTTTTAGAAGATTTGTACAATTTTAATTGGCAAATAATGACTTAAATGATATATCCTCTTAACGAAGCACGCCGTGCTAACGATGGCTGCATTTTCTGATAAAACTCAACTTTAACATTTGACAGCAAAAGAACCAATGTGAACTATAAAATGACATAAACTTAATCTTTTCCTTTCGTGCTCTTCTTCGACTAAGCTGTATCTTTCACATTGCTTTCTGATTAAGGAACGGTAAACCAATAACTTCCTGTTTATGACTTCTTTCTAAATCGGGAACTTATTGTTGCATCGTTTCTAAGCGAATTAGAACGAAAAACGCTTCCCCTTTTTCTAATCACTTTCAGTTGATTTATCACGCGTTGCGTATGGCTATTTTACTGCGTCAGTTAGAACAAAACGTTCCCGAAGATGCCTTAGTGCTGGCAGAAGAGTTGATTGAGCAAAATGCAGTACAAGCACTACAGATGGTCGATTCGAAGCTGTGGATTGCACGTGTATTGACATATGAAGTAGAGCTAAAAGCGACCCGTCAAAGGCTGCAAGAGGCTACTTGTGAGTGCGCTCGTTTTAAAGCAACACAGATGTGTGAACACGTCGTAGCCAGTGCGTTAGTGCTACGCCGACAGCTAACGGAAGAGGAAACAACAAAACAACTAACTACACCTGCTTCAGCTACTTCAACTAAAAAGTTGACCACCAAATCCATCCTACAGCAACTCAGTCCAGAGGAACTGCGCCGATTCGTACAAGAATACGCCAGTCGGGATCGCAATTTTGCACTCGCTTTAAAAACAAGATTTGTAGGACAAGTCGAATTGTCTGATGACAAAAACAAGTACCTTCAACTCATCGAAGACGCCATCAAAAACGCTAGAAAGAAAGACCGAAATATCAGTCAACGAGGGAAGCAAAAGCTATTGAAAGTAGCCAATGAACTACTCCATCAAGTAGACGCAGCACTTGCCCAAAAGTACTATCGCTCCGTGTTGTACATCGCTCAAAGTTTTATTGAGCGTCTGACACCAATCCTGCGAAAAATGGATGACCCCAAAGACATATTAGCAATCATAACAACGAGTTTTCAGCTATTGAAAAAACTGGCGACGAGTCCGATTCCACCCGATTTGATGGATGAGTTGTGGGACTACTCGATCACTGAATTTCAGAAAGTCACTTATCGCATCAATGAAGTTGTTCCATCCTTTTTTGACTTGCAATACCTACTAGCGAAAGAACTCAATCAAGAAATCGAACTATTAGCACGACTCAATAAATTTGCTAATCAAGATATGCAGACGACTGAAAATGAGACACGTCTGCTCATTCATCGGATGGCACTGATGGATGAACTGAACGAAACTACACAAGCGAATCAGCTACTCCAAGATCACACCGATCATCCTGATTTGCTGTTATTTGTCATCCAAAAATCTTTTGAACGGAAAGCGTATGAGCAGACGAAGCAGTTAGCAAAACAAGCTTTGCAGTTGACCTTACCCAGCACACTACATCGACAACTGATTGATATTTTATTGGCGATCGCTCAGTTAGAAAACAATGCTGCTGCTATCGCACACTATGCTGAGCAACGCTTGTTTCAAACAAAACAGACTGAAGATTACGATTTACTAAAAGTGAACTATTCAGGCGGTTGGGATAAAAAATGGAAGGATGTACTAAAACGCATTCAACGCACTTCTTTCTCTATCGAACGCCGTAATTTAGTCGCACACATCTACGCGGAAGAGGGCGAATTTGATGCACTGATTGACTATATCTATAAGCTGCAATCTTTGGATGTACTAGAATATGTAGCTCCTATCCTATTCAGTAAGCACGCAGCCATTTTAGAGCAGCTCTACCGTGATTTGATGACGCACTATTTGCAGCATCACTTGGGCAGACAAGCTTCGTTACGAGTTCACAACAAACTGAACCACCTAGCCACTATTGGTGCAACAAGAATGTCGAGATATTTAGCCGCACATTTGCGGACTATTTTTCCTGAGCGACATACGCTGCTAGAGGAATTGGCAAATTTTTAGTTCTTCCCTGACTAGGACTAAAATTGCTCTATCCACCAAAGCCAATCGATGACTTCAACTGTACACTTCCCTTTTTCAACGCTGCCATTCGGATAGCAGTTACGGCAGCTTCGACGCCTTTATTACCATATTTTCCACCAGCACGATCTTTTGCCTGTTCCATCGTATTGGGTGTCAGTACACCATATATACAAGGTACATTTGTCGCCATTCCTAACTGTGTCAATCCTGTCGCCACAGCGTTGTTGATGTAGTCGTTATGCTTCGTTTCTCCTTGAATGACACAACCAATACAGACAATAGCATCAACTTTATATTTGGACAAACACAATTTCGCGCCAACTGTCAGTTCAAAAGCACCTGGTACTTGCAAGGTATGTACATGATCGCTCACTGCACCATGTTTCTCTAGCGCGTCTATACAGCCTTCGTATAGTGCGTGTGTAATTTCCTGATTCCACTCAGAGACGACTATCCCGAATCGTAGATCCTTAGCGGATGGAATGCTCTCTTCGTTATAATCAGATAAGTTTTTTAAGCTACTTGCCATTTTCTTTACTTTATTTGAGATAACCAGTCACCTTTCGCTTTGTTGTTGAACGCAATCTGCTTTTCGTGACGTTCTTGTAAAAACACGAATTCTATGTTCCGATTTTTCCTACACTCTCCCCTGCTATTTATCTCTTTCTTTGGTCTTAGTCTTCAAGCACAACAGACGCAACGTTCTACCATCAATATTGACTTGGTGGCTAAAGAAACATGGCAAAAAGACCACTCAACGCTCTATGTCTCCAAAGTGTATCCTATACTGCATACATATCATGCAGAACCTTTTTTAGCATATGCTTTTACGCAAGATGAGCTGCTTGTACAGTTAGAAGTCCGATTTTCAGATCATGGAGAACAATGGACAGACTGGGTATCGGTAGAGGCAGATGCGCACCAAGTAGAAGCGGATGGGCAGTGGGTGAGTCAACTGCAATTTACAGAACCGCACCGTCACTATTTCCAATATCGTTGGAGGTATTTGAAAGACGGACAGCAAAAACCCGAAGTAGAACTGCATTTGTATAGTCCAGGCAAATCAAAAATTACGACCGCTTCTTCGACCAATAGTATTGAGCAACGCTCTTGTCCTTGTCCACAACCTGACTTTCAGAGTCGGGAAGATTGGTGTCCGAATGGCAACTGCCCAAGAGATGCTACACCTGCACCACACAACGTGACGCACATGATTATCCACCATTCTGCTGGCGCGAATGGACAGGAGGATTGGGCGGCTGTGGTACGCTCTATTTGGGACTTTCATGTGAATACCAGGGGATGGGACGATATCGGTTACAACTGGCTAGTCGATGCAGATGGTGTCCTATATGAAGGGCGCGGTGTGGACGCAATTGGTGCGCATTTTTGTGGTCAAAACACTGGAACAGAAGCTATTTGTGTCATTGGTGACTATACGTTTATTCCACCTACTTTGGAGTCCATCAGTACAGTGGTGCAGTGGTTAGCCTGGAAATCTTGTGCGATTGACGCATATCCAATCGACCGAGTATTTCATGCGTCTTCTGGACGAAATTTATTGCAAGTATCTGGGCATCGTGATGGTTGTTCGACAGCTTGCCCTGGCGAGTCTTTTTATCCTTTGCTAGATGAAGTTCGAGCAGCTACAATTCAGTATCGAGACAATACGTGTAGCATTAGTAGCTTATTGTCTGCACCTTACGCGCTTGAGGATTCAGTCGTTTCGGGAGCGTCGGTTGTACTGAATTGGGTATTTGATTTGAACTCTAGTAATATTGAATTGGTATTAGAACGATCTGTCGATGAGAATTTTCGATATGAAGAGTTAGCTCGATTGAGTGCAGATACGCGTACATATGAAGACGCGACGATTGAGGAAGACAACACCTATTTTTATCGAATTCGAGCAGAAAGTAATGGGGAAGCGTCAGCATATAGTAACATCGTATTGGTGAGTACTTTTCTATCCAATCAGAAAAATATCTGGCAGACTGATGCGATTCAACTGATGCCGAACCCTGTCGCTTCTTTACTATACCTTCAAATAGACGATGCTTACGTAGGTGCTGTTCAGGGTTCTATTTTTTCAGCCGATGGTCGACTGCTGCGTTCTTATCTTTGGCAGAAAGAAGCGGTTTTTTGGCAGGTTGATTTGAATGTGCAAGAGTTGATAAGTGGACTCTATTTCTTGCGATTAGAAAGCGAGGAAGGTGTTAAGTATGTGCGGTTTTTACGAGAATAGAACTAGTAAAAGTCATCCGATACATATCAAGTTTGATGCTTAGAAGACGCTAAATCTACTACTTCAAACTAGACGATTTATCGGATGACCACTAGTAAGTACGTGAACCCAAATAATCGACACTTTCATTGACGGGCTAATTTTCCGTTACTCGGCGTTAGATTTTGCTTCCATAACCAGTTATGCAAGAAAAATCTGCCTTGATTAACGAAAAATTAGCTAGGTCAAAAGTGACGTTTATTTACATTCAAGTACTTAGTATTAAGCTACAGGTGTCTCCTTTTCTTTATCTTCTTTATTTTCCTGTTCTACCTGCTTCGCTTTACGCTCTTGTTCTCGTGCTTCCTTTTCCGCTAGTCGCTGCGCCCGCATCTCTTCATCTGCTTTGTCATAGGCAGATATAATTGCTCTCACCAATCGGTGACGCACCACATCTTCACCCGACAGACGAGCAACTGTAATGCCATCTACATCGCTTAGCAGATCAATAGCACGCGGCAAACCAGAACGCACATTGTACGGCAGATCAATTTGTGACAAGTCACCTGTTACGATACATTTAGCAGTCGGTCCTAAGCGCGTCAAAAACATTTTGATCTGCATACTGGTACAGTTCTGCGCTTCATCGAGTATGACAAACGCGTTGTCCAGCGTTCGTCCACGCATGAAAGCTAAAGGAGCTACCTCAATTGTTCGGTTCTGCATAAACTGCGCCAACTTTTCTGCTGGAATCATATCTTCCAACGCATCGTATAGCGGTCGCAAATAAGGATCCACCTTTTCCTTTAGATCACCTGGTAAAAATCCTAAGTTCTCGCCAGCTTCTACAGCAGGGCGCGTCAGAATAATTTTTTTGACCAACCGATTGCGCAATGCACGTACTGCTAAGGCGACTGCCGTATATGTCTTTCCAGTACCCGCAGGACCTATGGCAAATACGATGTCGCTATTTTCTGAAGCTTCGATTAGCTTCTTTTGATTGCGTGTCTTCGCTTTGATGACTCGACCATTTGGACCATGTACCAGCGTCTTTGCATTGCGTTCGCTGATTTTGTGTTCAAATGGATTGCCACCGCTCAACAGATCTTCGACCATTTGCTTTGGCAATTCGTCGTGATTTTTGAGCAGCCCGATCATAATTTCGATCTGTCGCTTTGCTCGTTGGGTATACTTCTTCTCTCCACTCAGTTTGATGAAGTTGCCTCTGGATGTGAAGTTGACTTCTGGAAACGCCTTTTTCAGTAAAGTGATATTGACGTTATTCTGCCCTAGCAAGTCAGCCATATCGACATCCTCAATTTTTAGATTAATTTCGCTCAATAGACCTCCGTCGTTTGTTGATGAAAAATTTAGTTATGGATCATAGAAATGCTACAAAAAAGGTAATGGTACAAATCATCCATTGTCTTCAACTATTCATTTCTATGTTCATTATTACTTTTGTTTCTTTAATAATTAAATGAGGAACATATTGTTTGTTAAGTATCCATTTTAAATGGAAATACGATATACCCATTTATGAGTAAACCGCTAATTATTACATTAACTACAGATTACGGCTTGAGTGATTACTATGTCGCCCTGCTGAAAGGGACGTTGCTAAGCGCCATCCCATCTGTATCTATAATAGATATTACGCATCTCATTCCGCCACACGATATAGTCAAGGCAGCATATATGCTCAAACATGCTTATCGCAGTTTTCCTACACACAGCTTACATATCGTTGATGTTAACATTGATCGGCAGGAAAGAAGTTCCTTTTTACTTACTCAATATCAACGTCACTATTTTCTATTGCCAGACAATGGTATCATTTCTCTACTATTCGAGACCTTACCCACCACTATTATCCGCATTTCAAAACCTGCTGATTCCTACTCCGATCTCCTCAAATTGTATGCCAAAGTTATTGGAATGTTACAATCAGATAGTGATTTGACAGCATTGGGAGAACTGACTCAACAGGTGCGCACACGCATTAGTTTGCAGCCAGTCATTAATGCCGATCAAATTCGAGCTTCTGTGATTCATATCGACCACTACGAAAATGTCGTTATCAATGTTCATCAAACCTTGTTTGAGCAAGTAGGTCAACATCGTTCTTTTCAGCTATTTTTTAAACGCCGTCATCCCATCTGTACATTAAGTGAAAATTATACAGACGTAGCGGTAGGCGATCCTCTTTGCCGATTCAACTCGACGGGCTATTTAGAGTTAGCAGTTTGCATGGGAAAGGCAGCCAGTTTATTAGGTCTAGAAATAGATGATTTGATACAAATTGACTTTGAACAGGAAGAATAAAGAATTCTAACGAGATGAAACTATCAGTTTTTCGCATCTATCGGTTGCTTGTCTTCCAATAGATCCACTTTATCAATCATATCTATGGCTTCGTTTCGCTCTTCCGAATCTGGCGTCGGGCGATTTTGATCTTCCTTCGCTTCTCTTTGATACTCTAATTCGATATACATCGGAAAATGATCTGACCCAATATGCGATAGTCGCTCTATGTTTACTAAGTAAAAGTGATTGGAGTGAAAGATATGATCGAGTGGCCAACGCAAAATCTTATAATCGGCATGAAAGGTGTTGAACGTCCCACGCCCAATACGAGGATCAAGTAGACCGCTTACTTTTTGAAAGAGTCGAGTCGTCCGTGACCAAGCGACATCATTTAGGTCGCCAAAGACAACTGTTGGTTGACTACCATCAATATGATTTTTTCCTACTTGCAACAGTTCAGCATCTCGCTCATCGGAGAATGTGCCATACTGAGGTGTGGGTGGTTCGGGATGTAGACAATAGAGATGAATCCATTTTCCAGAAGGTAACTTAGCTTCTGCAAAAATGGAAGGAACGTCATCCCGGACAATGTGATGAATGGCGGCTTCTCGTAGTTCTAATTTAGAGAGCAACACCATACCATATGTGTTTTCTAAAGGCTCTAACACCGAATATGGATACTGCTCAACAACCTCTTTCAACTCCTCCATCCATCGCTGATTGGGTTCTAAAAGCGCAACGATGTCAGGATTTTTTTCAAAAATAAGTTCTTGTAATCGAATGGTACTTTTGTTATCAATTAGTACATTGGAGGACAGAATGCTAAACGTTGAATTACCATCAGGTTCGTCACTCTGCTTTACTTGCGCTTTTGAGAGGGGAGTATATGGATAAAGAATATAAGCCTGATAGAATAAACAAATTAGTAAAGTCCCCATCAGTGCGATGCTCCAGTTACCTTTGTACCGTAAAAAAATAGTACACAGTAACATGGTAATAAAAGTAAGTACCGTCAGCTGAACATGCGGAAAGTCAAACATTCGAATTGACCAATGTCCCCACTTGATGAAAGGCATCAAAGTGGATATAATACAAAAGATACTTACTCCTACTAATAGTATATTCATCTACTCTTTAGGTATATTCAACGGTGTCAAATCGGTTAATGCTTCCCCTTTTAGCTGAGTATCTTTCTGACTAGGACTCAACACTACTTCAGGTACTATCTGTTCCACTTCATAAGTGTACATTTTCTTCAATTGTGCTCTTTTCTCTGGCGTTAATCCATATTTTTTTTCTAGATATTGATCCGTTCCGCCGTGTTCTTCGTCAATGACGCGCCATACTTCCTTCAGGTAGTCTTCTTTTACTAAAAAACCAGTGGCTAATACTTCACGGTCGATTCCGACGAGCAGTCCTTTTCGGAAGTTACTTCTGTTGTCATTGTATCTGTAGTAGTTGGACATTAGATATTCTCGCATAATCACATCTCTATCTACATCCAATGCAGAAAGAATCATTGCTGACATATAGCCAGTTCGGTCTTTTCCACCTGTACAATGAAAGACAATTGGTACCTCTTGCTCAAATAAATGGTCGAATACAGGCGCGAAAGAAGAAGTGGCTGTACCCGCAAATTCTTCCATAATACCGACAAACAAGTCTTTTACTTCAGGCGCGGTGATACCTTCGCGTACCTTCTTTTTCATTTCTAAATAGCGTGTTCCCCCTTCATTTCCACCGATTGGGTACTTATAGTATTCCGCTCCTTGTGGTATGCGATTAGGATGTTTTTCAATTTCTACTTCATATCTAAAGTCAGCTACTGTTTCAATCCCTATTTTCTCTAGATGGCGAAGGTCTTTTTTAGACAAACCAGATAAGCGATTGGAACGAAATATCTTATTCCATTTCACATAGCGACCATCCATAGTAGGAATACCCCCTAAGTCTCTAAAATTGGAAGCCCCATCCAGCGCAATTCGACGTTCGGACAGTAACACAGTGTCTCCTTCAGACACTAGTCCAAAAAAGGTGCGTGGTGCATCCTTCAGTGCTGGTAGCTTCAACATCTCTCCTGCTATCTCTGCGACTGGTTTCTCCCAGTTTATCTCTTTTGGTGTTGGTCCTTGGTACACGCTCCACTGTGTTTGTGGATTTTGAAATTCGATTGTATATTGTCCTTCTTCTAAGCTGTGTTTTAAAAGAATCTCCTCCTCAAATGTACGCGTCGGCTTTTTAATGCTATCCCGCACACAGGCACTCAATAATAAAAAGATTAACCCAATAATCATCACCCCAATCAAATACTTCATCGTCTACTACTTTACATTAAAAAAACAGAATAACACTGACGCTACACTACACAGGGAACTATAGATGCACGTCAGCACATTCTTATATCTGTATATAGAAGGCAAATGCTCCATTAGATGTTTGACGTTGTTAAAGAAAATAGGAGGAAATAAGATCGAATTGCTAAACATCTAGATCTAAGACCGTATTAAAACAAGTAATACCGACGACTATCGAGATTGAGCAGTACTCCAATCATAATCGAAAAGCCTAACAGCGAAGAGCCACCTTTGCTGATAAATGGCAGTGGAATACCAATAATTGGCATCACGCCCATTGTCATCCCAATATTAATGAAAAAATGAACGAAAATAATGCCCGCTACACCATAGGCGTAAAAGCGCGAGAAGTCGGATTTTTGTCGCTCCGCAAGGATAATGATGCGCCATAGCAACAGAGAGAAGAGAATCGTCAAGGTCAGACTACCTGCAAAACCTTGCTCCTCCCCGATCACACAAAAAATAAAGTCAGTAGACTGCTCTGGCACATAATCTAATTTAGTCAAAGTACCTTGTAGCAACCCTTTGCCCAAAAGACCACCTGAGCCAATCGCCATCTTAGATTGATTGAGATTGTATATGGGTCCGCTAGGATCACATCGATTCGGTCGAATCCACATATTGATACGATCTTGCTGATGAGACTCCATGACAGTAGTGAACACGTAATTGGTGCCTGCCACGATCCCTGAACTTGCAGCTATACCCACTGTCAATGCCAAAGCTAGCATTCGCTTTTTGGTAAAATAATGTCCCAAGGCGACCGTCAGAAATATCAAAGCATGAGCCAGGATAATTTTTTGGTTTTTAGCACCAATACTTACTTCTTTCACAACTTCTCCTTTCGCTCCAAATGTATCTTCTACAAAACCGAAAGAGACGATCAGTAGCATAGCACCGAGCAGTACGAAGTAAATAGTCCGCTTGTGTTTGAATTGAGAAACAAGAATTAAGCTACCGATGCCGATTAAACCAATGATGAGGTTACTAGTGGTATTGATATAAATGGACAAGATGAAAAGCAGTGCTAAAGCACCTATTACAAAGATGTAATTCGGCGACATACCAGCTCGATAAAATACAAAGGCAAAGGATAAAAAGATGAGCGCAGAACCCGCATCGGGCTGTAATAAGATAAGTGCCATAGGAGCAATAATGAACCCCATGGTGAGCAGTAACGATTTAGTACGACTAAGGTCGGTTCTATAATTGTCTAAAAAAGCGGCAATAGCAATACAAGTTGCAAATTTAGCAACTTCTGAAGGCTGAAACCCTGTGCTACCAATCCGAAACCAAGAGGTTGCTCCTTTAATCTCAGACCCAAAAAAGAGAACGAGTATAAGCAGTAAGATACTTACACCGTAAATTGGGTAGGCGAACTGCTGCCAGAATCGACCGTTAATGGATTGAATCACGCCAACAACTCCTAGCGAAATACCAACCCAAACAATTTGCTTGCCTGCCGCTGTCGACCAGATGTTAGAAAGATCATCTACACCTTGGTCGCTAAAAGTCACGCTGTACACACTCACACACCCTAGTGCCATCAGTCCTAAATAAAAGGAGAATAGCACAACGTCCATTTTCTTTCCATCTCCTTGACTACCACCTCTCGTAAATATCATGTATTGTTCCTCCTAGAAGCGTTAAAAATACTACACTTTACTTGTTCTAATAAACCAACTCTTCACTGCGCATATTATAGTCCGTCATAATAGAGGCATCTGGATAGTCTTGCCGAACGACATTCAGCAAACGTTGTGCTTCCAGTTTGGTCTCGAAGGCACCCGCTCGAATCTTGTAATCAGGTTGATCGTGCTTCCAGTCTACAGTGATGTTCGGGTAGGCATATTGAAAGTCTCTCAGCGTTCGTTCCATACGATTCCTATCGCGAGAAGAATAAATAAGTATTCTATAGCCACGTACCCGTGTGTCTTGTTTGTTGAGTTCTATATATCGCTCCAGCATTTGCGTGACCATGGGGGGTTCATTGATTGTCACTTGTGCCTTCATGTGCTGCGTGAATAAGAACAGAAAAGCAGCTATGGCTATTAGTTTTGTCATAATTTCTTCTTGTAAAATAGAATAGAGAAGACTAGGTGTAACTGAATGGTACAAACGTACAGATATGTAAATCGAGTATTTATCAGTACAAAGATAACGCTTAACTCATGGATAGACAAAAAAAAAGCCTGAACGATGAAGTTCAAGCTTTGGTGTTTGTTCGTGGAATTCTTTAGTTGATAATGTGTCGTATAGAATAGGTTGTTTGAAGTGAATTACGTACTTTAGACAGTCATATAACTAGAAAGTCACATTTGTTTTCTACTATTCTTTAATTTTTTCAAAAAATAGCATGACACCTTCTAATGAACTGACGTTAAAAGAGGCAATGCAAGCGTTTGTGAATGGTTCTAAAAAGCTCAAAAAACGACTGTTTCAAGCCAAAGTCGAGCAGCATTGGAACAACACCATGAGTCCAAGTATACTGCGACACACTAAAGACATCAAAGTCTACAGAGGCAAGCTGTACATCTCTGTCACTTCTGCTCCACTACGCGAAGAATTGTCGTATGGGAAGGTCAAGATACTCGATATGATGAATGAGCATCTAGGGGAGGAGTATCTTTCTGGGGTAGTGCTTCGATAGCGATTTTTGTGAAGTAGTCCACCTTTCTAAATCTTCGGCAATCAACTACTTACCTGCTCTTCGCTCTTCTTATTTTCATTTCCTATTCTCCACATATTTGCGTACTTTCGCACTCGTTTTTAGCTCCAAATTCTACGAAAGTGTCGTCTTTTACGCGCACAAATACATCATGTAGCGAGTTATTATTCAGCTAGAGAGAAAACTATTGATCACATGATTCTGACTGCTCATGAAAAAGCTAGGTTTAGTGCTACAGGAAGCATGCAAAGGGTTTTCTATCGGCTTGATTGTAGCCGTGTTGGTGATGTTTGGCTTCAATTTGGATGAACGTTACGAAGCAGAACCAATCACAGAATTACCTATTATCTATGAACTCTCGCAGATTGATTTTGCGCAATTAGCGACATCACTTTCTTCCTCTACGCACACTCGTACTATTCCCGAAAAAGATATTGAAGACATCCGCTGGAAGAAAAAAAAGGTACTTCAAAAATTAAAAGCCAATAACTTTTCCAACCCACAACTTCGCGCTGCCAAACGCTACCTAGACTACATCGAACTGCATCAGGAAGCAGCGATGAAGGACATGCGGACGTCAGGTGTGTTCGCTAGTATTAAGTTGGCGCAAGCCCTACTCGAATCGGCAGCAGGTTCTTCCAAACTAGCTAAATCTACGCACAACCATTTTGGTATTAAAGCGCGAACCAAAAGCAGCGGACATACCAAAATCAAAAGCAAACAGTACCATTTGCTCACCAATGCTGACTTTTATCCAGTCCATCCTGGCGTCGGTGTTTATCGCATGACAGACGACCATCAATACGACCGTTTTGAATTGTACAATAGTGTCTCCGATAGCTACGCGCGCCATTCTCAACTACTGACCCGCGACTGTACCCTTGGGAAAGTGGGTTGCTACTCTTGGATTTGGGAGACTTTCCCAGTTAGTGATGAATTTTACGATATTCAGGAAGCGGCACAGTCCTATTATGGCTTTTCCAAAATTGCGGGGTCAGAATTTTTCGATGGTCAAACGCAACTCGCTTACTTCGCCGCTGCCGCCGCAGGGCTCAAAATGGCAGGCTATGCCACCTCCAAAACATACCATAAAAAAATCGCCTACCTCATCAGTACTTATGACCTCTACAAGTTTGATTTAATGGTCAGATATGTAGAGCAGTAACGCCGTAATTAGGCGAATTCTCAATTTTTCTCACATTAAAAACTAAAGTTGTTATGAGCAATTCTACACGTAAAAGTGGATATGGTATCTTCAATCTACTCGGTTTCCTTTGTGCCATCATTTTAATTGCAGGTTTTCTAAAACGCTCCAATTCTACTAGTTCTATTTCCCCAATCGAGGAGTTTGAACAAACAGAAGAAAGATTATTGGCTGGATTAGAAAATGCAGACCATGCACGTCTAGCAGAATCTAGTAAACCCGTGACTTCTGTTTACTATGCGCCAAAAAGCAGACCTAACAAGCGGACAACTGCGCATGAAGGTGCGATTTTATCACCTGCGCGTTGGGTACAAAACTTCGAGGCAGTAGCAAAGGATCAGGCATTACAAGAAGGCATCCCCGCAGGTATTTCGCTGGCAATGGGTGTTCAAATCATACAAAGTGGTGTTCCGATCAACTCGCGTCAAGATTTTATTGATTTGGTCGTTCGTCCCTTAACACACTTGAAAGCTAACGCGCCATATAGAGATCGTTCCGCCTATTTCAAATATGCTGCCAATAGCTCCAAATGGGCAGACGGATTGGGTGCAAGTGGTCGCTATTCGGCAAGTGATTTGAAACGTATATTAGTCGATTATAACTTAGCACAAACGGATAAAGCGGTGCGCCAGCAAATCGTCAATTCGCCTAAAGTGAGTGAGCGAAAGGTAGAGTATGTAGCTAATACCATGCAGGATCGTCGAGAAGAAACTCGTGAAACGAAAACAACTGAGACGGTTCGTCATCCAGTCAGCCGAGCAGATAAAGCAGCACGCTGGCGGGAAGGTTACGAAGAAGGCGTAGGAAGTGAAGTAGCAAAAGAAATAGCGCGAAAAAAGCTCAAAAGTGGTTCGTACATCACGGAAGAAGATATGAGCCAATTGATCGACGAAGTGAATGCAGAAACGGCAGAAGTTACTGAAAATAAAGTTATGTTTATGGGCAGAAAAATCAATCGTGACCACAAGCGTGCCGGCGAAGTAACCGATATTAGCGATAAACGAAATGCACAAGCACGTGGCGAAAAGTATCAGGAGTATGTGAAGAAGAAGCGGAAGAATTAGTGGCGATTTTTAAGAACTCGGATTGTCGGAAGTTCACGCCTAAGACATGAACCTTCGACAATCGTAACTTGTACGACCTTACATGTCTTATATGTTTCAAAAACACCTAGCTCTTAGGGGCTAAATTCCTAAATCACACTTTCGCGCAAAAAAAAACCTACACCAAAAGTGGTAGGTGTAGGACGAATTAAAACATACTATGAGAAAACTTTAAGACGAAGATAAAGGCTTCTAAACTCTTCTAAAGCGATGATTAGGAAACGGTAGCTTTTTGGCAGGAAGTGGTCAATATTTGTTCATTCGCCTCTCATATTATATTAATTTTAGATGTATATATCTATCACATTATCAATTTGTTATATACATTCATGAGAAAAACTAGTTCGCATCTAGAAATTCTGTATAGATCAGATAATAGAAGTTCATTGCGAAGAAGCGGTCATTTCAATCGTTTTAAATTCTTCTGTGTTTGTCTATCTTTGAAGTACTACAAAAAAAGCTGATAACCTTAACTCAACATGCGCGAAACAACATTCATTCAACAAATGCACAAAAAATGGCAGTCGTTTGAGGAACTACTCAAACAGCCTGGCAAACGTGCCGATCAATTGTACGATGTATTTATTGAGGTGATGAATGATTTGTCGTATGCTAAAACGTTCTATCCAAATCGGTCGGTTCGGGTCTATTTGAATGGATTGGCGCAGCGTGTTTTCGTTAATGTCCATAAGAATAGAAAATCGCAAAAGTCTTTATTTGCCCATTTTTGGCTCGACGACTTGCCGCGTATTCTTTGGGAAACGCGTTCGACCTTGCGCATTGCCTTGCTACTATTTGTAGGTGGCTTTTTGATCGGTGTACTCTCTAGCGCGATGGATGCAGAATTCGCCAATACCATTTTGGGAGATGGTTATGTCTCAATGACGGAGGCTAATATTAAGGCAGGCGATCCGATGGCGGTCTACAAAGATCAGGAAGCGTTTGGTATGTCGTTGGGCATTGCTGGCAATAATATGTACGTCGCCACACTCACTTTTGTGTTGGGTATTTTCTATACGATTGGTTCGCTACTCATCTTGGTGAGTAATGCAATTATGGTGGGGACGTTTCAGTTTTTTTTCATTGAACGTGGTTTGTTTCTGGAGTCTTTTCTGACGATTTGGATTCATGGCACGCTAGAAATTTCGGCGATCATCATTGCTGGCGCAGCTGGGATTGTGATGGGAAAAGGATTGGTCTTTCCAGGCTCTTACAGTCGGATGAAGTCATTTCAGCGATCGGCGCGACGTGGTTTAAAGATTATGGTAGGTATTGCGCCGATTATCATTTTAACTGCCTTTTTTGAGGGCTTTTTGACCCGACAAACAGAGCTGCCCAATGTAGTTCGAGGGTTGTTTATTCTAGTTAATTTGGCGTTAGTATTAGGCTACTTCGTTTGGTATCCTTGGTGGAGAGCTCAACAAGAAGACAATACGGGTGCCACCGTGGCAGAAATTTCACCTGATCGCAGCTCCTCTATCGAATGGTATGCGATCAAGTCTACTTCTCGGATACTAGGTGAAGGGATTCGGGTCTTTCAGCAACACATATCTTCTATCGCTACTGCCGCTATTCTGTCTGGATTGCTCTATACTGGAATGGCGTTTTTGTTAGCGGATGATTTTCGGAATGATTTTTATTTCTTAAGCTACTTGTTTGCCACTATCGACCAATTGCCACAGTACTTCATCAATGCTAACTGGTGGATGATACTAGCAATGCTTGTTTCGATGGGTAGTTTTGTCGCCTTCGTTTTGCAGGTGTTAGCTAATCATACAGGCATCAAATCCATGCTATTCAGTTTGCCTGTTTTTCTGGGCACGTTCGGACTTCTCTACTTGTTTTTAGGAAAATCGTGGTGGTGGATGATTGTTGCTTTACCTATCGCTTTTCTGTACCTATACGCGACTTACGAACAGGCAGAGGCTTCCACGCATCGACTTTCTTTTTCCAATTGGTGGAGAGGTGCTTACTTGAAATCATTAGTCTTGTTGCTGATGCTAGTTGGTGTCGGCATCGGTGTGCTTACGCTTTTTGATACCATTGTATCTGACTTACTGATGATGGGCTTGGCATGGATTTTTCCATTTCAGCAGGCGACGCTTGATCTAATTAGCACTTTCGTCTTACTATTTTTGAACGTGACCGCTCTTTTTTTACTTATCGGATTGGTTCTATCTGCTTACAAAGTACTGTATTTCAGTGTTTTGGAGCAACAAGAAGCTGTTGAATTGAGTCGGCAAATTGAGCAGATTGGGGAAAGTCGGCGGATTAAGGGGCTGGAACGAGAGAGTTGATTTTTTTGCTCTTCGCGTCTTCTCCTATCGTCACGCCTTGAATTATCAGACTTAAGCAGCTAAAAATTAAGAACCTTGCGGAATCCTGGCCAACATTCACGGCATGACTATCCATGACATAAAATGAAAACGAATCTCCAAATTTGTAAAAGCGTATTGTCATATAAGGGCTTAGCAGTCGTTCGTCCCTCCCGCTTACCAATCCTATTTAAACATCCAAAAACACCAAAAACTCCTTATCCAACGGTCGCAAATTTGCTTTTAAGGTGTCAAAAAAATCGTCGCCATATTTCAAGTAGAACTCCATAAAGTTCGTGTGGCGTTCCTGCAAACCATCAGGAAATAGACGCTCTTTTAACGATCGAATTTGGTTCAATGCCACATCGTGTCGGTTCTTTTCTGCCCGCAATAACTTACCTTCTAGCACCCCGATGGCGTTCAACATCTTCGCTTGCTCACTCAACACGGTTTTCTTCAAGCCCTTATCAATCGCCAATGCCTTTTCGACGATGCCTTCAAAGATTTGCTGCGTTTTTAGTTTTTCGTGATTCAGGCTGAGTTCCTGCTCGGTATTTTCTTTCACGTATGCTTTCACCAAACTATGCGTATCCGCAAACAGGTCTTTCACCTCTAAACCCACTTTATCCAGTCGTTTGGCATTCCCTTTGTCAATCCAAAGTGCAGAATTTCGACGCACCAACATAGGAAAATTGACGCCAAAGTGCGCAAACTGACTTTTTCGTTCTTGCCAATATGCCAATTCGCCACCACCACCGATATACGCCAAATTGGGTAGAATCGTTTCTTGATAAATCGGGCGCATCACTACATTGGGACTGAATCGTTCGGGATGTTCGTCGATTTCTTGTTCGAGTTCTTCGCGTGTAAATTGAAAGTCGCTATCCAATACTTTATAGACTTCCCCTTCTAAAACAATGCGCGAACGCAACTGATCGTGTAGATAGAAAAAATTAATCGCTCGCGGATGTGCTTGACTATCAAAGCCTTGCGCAGCTAACTGTTCTTGTGTTTCTTGAATAAGTCCTTGCGACGGCTGATCGAAAATTTCTTCTTTGATGTGTGGAATGAATGCCCGTTTAAATTTCGGTTCGTCCATACCAATGACGACAACTCCATATTTTTCAAACAGACGATGCACCAAATAGCGAGTCGCTTCCCCATACGTATCAAACTTTGTAAAAGCCGTTTCGATCAGATTATACAAGGACTGCGCTTGCTCCGAATCGCCTAAAATATCCTTTAACTGCTCAAGCGTTGGCTGCAAGGTAGACGTTTTCATTCGACCTACAGCACCGCTTTCCTCATTGTGCCACTCCAGCTTTTTGCCGAAAATATGCGCGTGATTGACCTCTTCAAAATCATGATCTTCACCACCTGTCAAAAAGAGCGGGACAATCTGGTAGTCACTATATTTTTCGTTGAGTTGTTCTGCCAGATTAATAACAGAAAAAATCTTGTAGATAAAGTAAAGTGGTCCTGTAAATAGGCTAGGTTGGTGGGCAGTAACTAGCGTAAAGGTACGTTCGTCCGCTAGCGATTCAATGCGCTTCAAAGTGGCATCAGTGGGATCGAAAGCAGCATACTGATCTTTCAATACCTCCACCAATAGCTGTCGATCAATATTCGCTTTGGACTTATCGGCGATGACTTGCTGAAACGTATCGAGATGAGGGTCGTAGTGATAAAAGTTGCGAAGTTGGGGCTGTTCGTTAATGTAAGCAAGGTCACGTTGGGCGAATTCGGACACTTCCTCATAGGGAAAATGTAAAACTTGCAAGGTGCGGTGATTTAATGATTAGGAAGTTTTGGTAGAGTCGATACGATTGAAACAACAACGTCACTTTTCATTCTGTTGTAGAAAGGAAAGGAAATTGATAAAATTCAATAGACCAAACAAAACTACATGATAACTATTCTAGGCTTCGTTGCCGCTTGCCTGACTACAGGTGCTTACCTACCTCAGGTTATTAAAACATGGCGCACCAAAACAACAGGCGATCTATCGTTGAGTATGTATGCCATGATGACAGCAGGTATTGTTTTATGGCTCACGTATGGTATTTTGAACCAAGATGCCCCCATCATTTTTGCGAACGCAGTGGCTTTTGTGCTGACGTTTATCATTCTCTATTTTAAATTGCGAGAAATGTATCTAGCGAGAAAGTACGGTACGGTCGTTAAAAAAGAACAGCAGTTATGATGAAGCAATTTTTACTATATAGCTGTTTGTGCTGTTTATTTGCTTGCAAAGGCAAACCATCAACTGTCAATACCAATCCGTCTACTACCGGAGAAATAGAAAAGCCTGTGGAATCGTACACTTACGTCGAGAAAGAAATTCAACCGTCCTTTTTAAATATTCCCATTCGATTACCGATTGCCGATTTAGAGCAACTCGTCAATCGGGAGATTCAAGCGGCTTTGGAAGCCAATTCGACTTTTGAGCAAGATGGTTTGGAAGTGGAAGCCAGACAATTGGAGGAGGTGACGATTGAATTGGAAGGGCAGCAGTTGCGTTACAATGTACCGCTGGATTTGAAGATCAAAAAAGATATGGGTTTAGGGACAGTTCGTGCGGATGCAGCAATTGCGCTGGCGTTCATTACGGATTTTGATATTGCAAGTGATTGGCAACTCAACACCGTCACTGATTTAGAAACGTATGAGTGGAAGGAAAAACCACGTTTGCAGTTGGGTCCAATTAATATTCCTGCGCAATTTGTAGGCGACATCGTGCTGCGTCGTACCCGCGATTTGATTGGAACGACCATCGATCAGCAACTACAAGATAATTTCAACTTGCAAGAAATGATGCAGACGGCTTGGAAACAATTACACACGCCCATTCCACTATCCGATGACATCACGACTTGGTTGAGTATTCGCCCGACGGATATTTCTGCGACGCCTATTGAGACGAAGGACAAAGCGATTGAGATGACGATTGCGATTGAAGGGCAGCCGAAGATTTACATTGGAGAACAGCCGAAAGACAACATAGCTGCACTTCCTCCTTTTGCATTCCGAAAAGCCAAAACCGACGAATTTTCCATCACACTCAACGCCGATATTCCTTACACTGAAGCCGAAAATCTAGTTATCGAAAACGTCAAAGGGGAAACGTTTGAGTACAATCAGTACAACGTGACTGTGGACGATGTTACCCTTTATGGACAAAATGAGAAATTGGTGGTAGAAGCCGTATTGTCAGGTAGTTATAATGGAAAGGTTTATCTGACTGGTGAGCCATTTTATAATAATTTTCGCAATCGAATCGATCTCAACAATCTAGAATTCACGTTGAACACCACCAACTTTCTGATGAAGTCAGCCGCTTGGTTACTCAAAAGTAATCTGAAACGTCGCATTCGAGATAATTTGGATATTCAGGTGGATGAGAACTTGGCAAACTTGCGAGAGTTGACGAAAAAGCAGCTGGAAAACTTGGAACTGGCGCCTGGTATTTTCTTGAAAGGCGATTTGGAGAAGTTGGATATTACGGATACGTATTTGACGCCGAATGGTATTCGTTTGGAACTAGGGATGGAAGGGAAGGCGAAGCTGGATGTGGATTTGTTGGGGGAAGAGAAGTGAAGTTTTTGAATATCGAACCTGCCTGACTGTCGCTTGTGGCAGGCAGGTATCGAACACGGAATGTCGAATGTTGAAGTGGCTAAGCGAGGCTTGTTCCATGATTTCACGTTCCATC
Organism: uncultured Saprospiraceae bacterium; assembly: GCA_964385665.1. Lineage (GTDB taxonomy): Bacteria > Bacteroidota > Bacteroidia > Chitinophagales > Saprospiraceae > JAAUTG01. The sequence continues at coordinate 2,091 of CAYLPW010000023.1, read as the reverse complement.
TAACCGCAAAGACGCAAAAGAATACGCAAAGTTCGCAAAGAGAAATACAGGGAAAAAAAAGCGAGGTATAGTGCTTCCCACTGAACAAGCTAGTAGCCAATCCCGATAGCTATCGAGAAAGGCTAATAGCTTAAAAAAAACGCAACCCGCTCGTTAAAACGCACTTCACCACCGGGCGAAGATTGCTTCTCGTACGAGCTTGAATGTATGGGTTGCGCTAAGTTGGCATCTTTCGAGTTCCGTCTATTCTATCAACACATCCAATTGTTGCAACTGATGTTGTTCGATGAACTTCACCAATCGGCGCGCCAACTTACGCTCACTAGAATAGCCAATATCTTCAATGGCTTTTGCCCAGGCTTCATAGTCGTTGCTTGGCAGAACCGTTAGAGTGGTTCTAGGTCCAGTCGTTAAGAACAGGCTATAATCTCGGAAACTGATTTCTTTTGTGTCATACTGTCGGTAGCAAGTGCCGTCTTTCCACTGAATTGCGCCCTTCCAATTTTCATCGCAAGTCAGTTGAAATTGATTGTTGCCTTCGGTCGCTAAAGTCGTTTGTCCTGCTTCACTATGTAGTACTGCACTCGCTAACAAAATAGAAGCAGGGACTCCATATTGCTGATTTTCGGCACGCGCGATATTGGCAAACTGCTGCAAGTAGTTGCCAACGACTTCTTCATCTAGCCCTTTTACTGGATCGCCACTGTTGAACAAAGGCAAATTGCTGAATCGCTCCATCAACTTCGGCTTTTCTTCTTGATTTTCGGTGAAGTATTCACGTTCTGTTGTAGTCGATTTAGGCTGTGTTTGCTGCGACTCGATGCGTTGCTCTTTCTTTTCTGGTGCTTGAAAATTGACACCAAAACTGATGTCCTTTTTGAATAGAATGAATAGCAAAAAACCCAAGATGAGTACCTTGTACCAATTAACTTGCAGATACGCCCACACGACCTTATATTCTTTGATGTATTTTTTCACGACTGTTGAGTTTGCTGTGTAAGGTGAGATCAAAACTGACTAGTAAATCGAACAAGTTTTCTAATTTGAAACAAAAATACAAAAATGAATTATAATTGAAACAAAAAGTTTATATAAAAAATGGCGTATCGTCTGCTTTGACAAAAAAGAGATAAATTCTACATCTGTTTTGCTATTTCTGTTGTTCCTCCCTCATGCAACAAACACTATCTATCCAAAAAATTGCGCAGCTTACAGGACATAATGGCAGCGTTTATGCGTTGGCGAAAGGCAGTGCACCACATCTCTTTTTATCGGGTGCAGGTGATAGTTGGGTAGTGGAATGGAACTTGAAAGAGCCAGAGATGGGAAGCTTGTTGGCACGCGTTGAAACACAAATCTTTTCTCTATCCTATCTAACTGACTATCAGAAGATTGTCGCAGGAAACATGAATGGTGGTTTACATTGGATCACACGTTCCGAAGAAGGTAGTCGAGATATTGCGCATCATCAAAAAGGGGTGTTTGGATTACAGCAGATTGGTGAGTATTTATACAGTATTGGTGGTGGTGGTCAGCTCACCAAATGGTCGATTGAGCGCGAACGAACACTAGAGAGTGTGCAGCTTAGTCATCAAGCCTTACGCTGTTTAGATTACAATGCCACACGAAATGAAATTGCTATCGGCAGCAGCGACCAAAGCATTTATTTTTTGGATGCCACTACCCTATCTCTCAAGTTTCAACTTCCCAATGCCCACGACAATTCCGTTTTTTGCGTTCGCTATCACCCTTTTTCCAACAAAATTTTGAGTGGTGGTCGGGACGCGCAATTGAAGGTTTGGGATTTAGATAATACGCCTACTTTACAGTCTCAACAAAACGCACATTGGTACACGATTAATGACCTTATTTTCTCGCCATCAGGTACTCGCTTCGCTACGAGCAGTCGAGACAAAACCGTCAAAATCTGGGACTCGTCTACCTTTGAATTGCTGAAAGTAATTGAAAGTATTCGTGATGGAGGACACTTGAATTCGGTGAATGCGCTGCTGTGGTCGGACTATGAGGAGACGTTGGTTTCGGGGAGTGATGATCGGAGTTTGGGGGTATGGCGGGTGCGTTGATGATGCA
>CAYLPW010000022.1:0-33417 GCA_964385665.1 uncultured Saprospiraceae bacterium | reverse complement strand
GTTAAAACCCTGACTTTTTGAGCTTCATCAAGCACATCAGTTTTGATTTTGTGTAGGTTCTAAACTTTCAATCATAAAAAAAACGACTAATCAGATTGATACCTTTGCTCATCATCGATAAAGACATCGCTATTGTAGTCGCTTTAGCGTTGATTGTCATTAGTTGTCTGGTCATTCTGATTTATCGGAAGAAGCAGGAACAGAAACAAGATCCGTCTGCTCACCCTTCACCCAATCCACATGATTATGAGCCGCTGAAAACAGAACTGTCTCATCTGAAACGCGACTTCATCAATAAGCAAAAAGCCTTACATCACCTAACACTCAAAGACCGAGACAATCGCAGAAACCCCTTAGACATTGAGTCCATTCTCAAGGAATTGCAAGCTGAACACTATCTGATCGCTGCCTTTCAGTCTACTGCTCACAATGCCAATGCACTAAGTCATCTGAACGAATCTACCTTTGATGAACTGTATCATATTGACATCCAGTTGTCCAAAGCCACGACGCATGTTGCTACGCTCTGCCAATTTTTTGAGGATAATTATGAACAAAAGAAATACAATTTTCAGCGGCAAGCAGGGAGACTAGGAAGCGTATATGAAAGCTTAAAGACTAGTCTGAGTAGAAAAAGAGTGCCTTCGGAGGATAAGGATTGGGTACTTCGCTATTGCACTATTTTTGACCAATGGATCGAAAGAGGGTCTAGTCGCGCTGTGGATAAGCTCATGAAGCAGATTGTTTCGCCCGTAGAAGACTTGTTGAATGACTATGGGGAAAACGACTTCACGCCCATCATCAGAAAAGACCTCAATATGGCAAAGTCTTTGTATGAAGACTTAAAAGAGATGCCCGTAAAAATAACCGAGGAGATCAAAAATCTGATTAAGTCGTATTCTAAGGCAACTGCTTTTATCGATCAGTTTATCGCAGGAACGCCTATTCAAGATGAAGAAAAACAACCCCTAATCACCTCTGTTGAACCTCAGTCCCTGCGAAGTGGAAATCAAAAATCGCTCAGCACACAGCCTGCTGCTACTACGCCTTCCAAAGCACCAAAGCCGTCAAAAGCAATTCTTTCTTTCTTGAAAAAGCATCGTATCGTATTGGGTATATTACTAGCTGCCGTCTTATCTTTTGTAGGCTTACGCAAATTTGTTTTTCCTAAAAAGGACAGCAATACTAATCTAACTACCCAATCGAATACTCCTGTGCCTATTCCCAAACAAAGCAAAACCTACACACAGCACTACCAACAGCTCACCAACTATGTTGATTCAGTAAAAAATGAGGGCGACGATGTTCCACTCAATTTGGAGGAGGCGATGCAGCCCTACTACGGGATTGATGTTTCCCATTTGCAAGAAGAAATCAATTGGGATGAAGTCGTCAAAGATGCTCGAAACATAGACTTTGCCGTCATCAAAGCAACAGAAGGACAAAGCTGGCAGGATGAGACCTTTTCGCACAATTGGCGGAATGCGACTCGCCATTTTGAGGTAGTCGGCGCTTACCACTTTTTCAATATTAGAGACCCTAAAAAGCAAGCAGCTAACTTCATCGACCAATTGCCTGAAAGACCTCCAAAAGGAACTTTCTTTCCCATCATAGATGTGGAGAAAAACGATAAGCTACAAATATTAGCAGAAAGAGGACAGCTAGTGTCACGCGTGAAAGCATTCATTGAAATCGTGGAACAGCACTACGACACCAAAGTCGTCATCTACTCTGGGCAGTACTTCTATGACCAATACTTAAAAGATCAATTCAACGATCAACTATTTTGGATAGCCCGCTACTGTGACTGTGATTCGGTACACGACTTGATTCAAGAGTCTATCCAAAACCCATCCCTGACCGAGCAGGTGATCGCTTGGCAATTTACAGACAGAGGGAAGGTCAATGGTATCTCAAAAGAGGTCGACTTGAACTATGTGCCTGCCTATTTCTGGGAGGAGGCGATAGCGAATGAAGAGTAGTGGAGGACAAACTGAAAACTACAAGTGGAGACCAGCAACCACTCAAAAAACGGGGCGTCATTCCGAAAAGCCTTATGAGTAGGAGTAGTAAGTAAATAAACTTAAAAAAATGGGAGTAATTTCATTAACTGATTTCATCAGTAAAGCTAAAGAGGAAGGATGTGAAGTAATAAAGAAAAACAAAGAGTCTTTTATCGGGAATCCGCCCGCCACGAACTACCCACATATTCATGTTTGGAGAGATGGAACAATAGCACTAAGTGCCGGATCGAAACAGAATGGAAAAATTGGAAGAGATGAAGAGATTGATATAGATGAATTAATGATTCAAAACGATAGATATGGAAGAAATGTCACAGGTGGATTAAAAGAAACTATAAGCTGGGTAATGAGGTCTGACAGTTGATTGTATAGTTTCTTTTTTTAATGTCTCAAACTCTTTTTCATTGACTAGTGCTAAAAATGTGCTAGTCAATACCACTTCTTTATCTCCTCTTACATACTCCACTGCGCAACCTAACTTGACGACGATTCCAGTCAGTGGGCGAAGAGGTTCAGGCAGTGAGAACAATGTAGTTTCTAATGTAACGGTCAATGCCAATAACGGACAGGGTGTTTCTGTGGTAGCACCTCGACTAGGGGTGAGCTATATCATTGCGTTGCAGGGTGTTTTTCCTTCGCGGAATTAACTCATTTGTTGGATAGAAGATAGCAGAGATTAGATCGTCTTAAATGATCTAATCTCTGCTTTTTCTCAATTCCCCACTCGCCCAGCCTCTTCCTCCAAACCACTTTTTCGACGACGCGATTGCACATTTTGATTCCCAAAACTATAGCTCAAACTCAGACTCACGCGTCGACTATCCCAACGTCCACTTCCGACCGCACGCAAGCCATTAAACTCCGATTCGCCGTCCCAACCAGTTTGATAGAATAAGTCGTCTGCACTCAAACGAACATTTAGTTGCTCATTCAGAAAGCGGCGTTGCAGTCCTACATTCAAACTCCAATTGCTTTCATAGCGGAACACGCCACCCCAAACACCTGGACCAGAGAAATAGCCCGAAATCTCGCCTTGCAAACTCCAAGGCAGATCAAAAGTACTTTGCTGGAAAATATTGTAACTGAAGGCTTGTACATCCACAATCGCACCATCGCCGTAGTCTGCTTGATTGTCTAGGCGGAAGGCATTCAAGTTGACATATGAATTCCATTTCGGCGTAACCTGTATTGGTGCGCTGGCATTGAAACTAATCGTCGTTTGCTCCGCCAAATTTTCCCAAGTGATGAAATTGGCGCGTGGGTCTTCTTCATCTGGCGCAATCAAGCGCGTGATTTGGTCGCTGGTTTTGCTATATGCCAATTTGAAGTTGTAGCGCGAACCCAGCGTGTAGCCAATTTCGACATTATTAACAATTTCTGGCTGCAAAAATGGATTTCCTTTTTGGAACGAAATTTCACTTTGCTTGTCGTTGAATGGATTCAAAACATTGTAATCTGGTCGATTGATGCGCCGACCATAGTTCAACGACAAAACATTTGCTTCGTCCACTTGCCAAGTCAGTCCAGCACTCGGAAACCAGCTCAGATAATTCAAATCGACAGGGTCTTCTTCGAGTCCAGATTGAAAGACACTCAACAAGCCTTGTGCGTCAGTTTGTTCGGCGCGTAGTCCTCCAGAAAAGTTGATGGTTTCGGTAATCGGTCGAGCAAAATTGATGTAGCCAGCATAGACGTTTTCGGTATATTCAAAAAGATTGGACAAGCGATCATTGCGCTGTTCGTTTCCATTGAAGACATCAAATACCAAAAAGGTATTGTCCGAAACGATACTCACCACTTTAGAACCAATACCCAAAACACCACCCAATATATTCTCTTCAAAATCTATTTTCCCAGTCAAAATGTCAATATCTGTCGGCGTATCGAAGGTATTGATCACTTCTGTCAGCACACTCTGTTGCGTCGGGTCAAAGTATTGATTCGGCTGGAAGCGTTCGCTGTCGTTTTGGTAGTTGCCATAGTCTACATCAATGTTGAGCGTGCGCCCTTTGGCATTGTCGAAACGGTAGTTGACATTGAAAGCATTTTGAAAGCGACTATCATCCGCTCGATTCAGCGCGACGAGTATGCTATCGGGGCTGTTCGGGGTAGTGGCTTGGGCTAAAAAAGTACGGCTATTGTTATTGCGCGTACCGTCGAAGGTGCGCCCATCCACCAAAAAACCGATGGTGTGTTTTTTGCCTAAAAAAAAGTCCGTCCCTAGTCGATAGCTCGCAAAGTTCCAGTTGTTGATACTTCTCGTTTCCTCCTGTAAACGCAAACCGTTTTGAAAATTGATGAAGTCCATATTGTTGAAAATCTTGCCACGTCCGATGCCTGCATTCGCAAATACATTCATCCCTTTGTTTCGGTAGTTGGCACTCGCATTCGTATTCGCACGGGTATAGCGACCTTGACTGTAGGTCGCATTCGCAGAACCATTTGTTCCCAAATTTTTATCCTTTTTCAGCCGAATATCAATGATTCCAGCATTGCCTTCCGCTTCGTACTTCGCGCCAGGGTTCGTGATGATGTCAATACGATCAATTTGTTCTGCTGGCAAGCTTTGTAGGTAATTACTTAATTCTTGCCCACTCAGCGGCAAGCGTTTCCCATCCACATACAGCAGTACTCCTGCACGACCCAATACGCTAATATTGTCGTTGTTGTCGACATTGACACCAGGAGCTTTTCGGAGTAGCGAAATAGCATCTGAACCGATACTGTTGATCGTTCCTTGCACATTGAAGACCGTTCGATCTGGTTTGATTTCGACCATCGCCCGACGAGCGGTGACGGTTGCGCCTTCCAAAGCAATTGCCGAAGACTGCATTTTCAACACCTCCAAGTCCAATCGTTTATCGGCTTCTAGTTGCAGCATTTCCGTCTGTAGATCATTGTAGCCAACAAAAGAGGAAACGACATAATAATTGCCAGCTGACAAGTTTTGTAGTCGAAAAATACCACTTTCGTCGCTCACTTCAACCTTGACTAGATTGCTGTCTGGCAACTCGTACAGTGCGACATTGGCGAAGGCGACGGCCTGGGCTTCGGTGTCTTGCAATTGTCCTTGAATGCTGGCAGTTTGTGCCAATAGGGGAGTAGCTGCGCAAAGGAGTAGCGCATAAAGTAAAATGTGTTTCATACAATCAGGTGATTTCTTTTATTTATAAATAGTAGTTCATAGCTGAAGATAATGTCAACTATCAATGCTTCTGATAATAGTTACCAGATAATTCCTCTTTTGGATGATATAGGTAAAAAATTAGTTGTAAAGGAGGTGTGTTTTTTGATGTAACGAAACGAAAGAGAGGCTACTGAGGCGTCTAAAAAAATTACCAAATAGTACTTACAAGCGTGTGCTCAGTTTTTACTTATTAGCGACCTTTGTCATCAGTCATCTTACAAAGAGAGGTTCATACTTCTACCTCTATTAAGCTCAAAATAGTCTACTTTCTATCCATGAATCTTATCAGCGAAGGTGACCTGACTACTAAAGGATTGGGGCATAAAAAGCTAACTATGTTCCCTGATAGTCTCATCTTCATATTTGATAAACCACCTAAATACCGAATGATTTTAAAGTGATGGGAAAAAGAGATTTTTAGTACCAAAGAGTAGCTACTTGAAGAAAAAAAAAGGACTGGATAGCTCAAGCGGATGGAGGACACTAAGTCCAGGTCAATAAATGTATATAGAGACTGTATTAAATCAACGTTAATTTCTAAAAAATAGTAAATAATATAAGCTATTGAGAATCAAATATTTAAGGTGAATGTAATTTTGATTTTTTTCATTTTTCCATAAAAATCCAACACTTACATTTTCATAGCTGCCCAAAAGTTATTTACCTTTGCACATGGAAATAAGAAATAGCTTTCAGAATAAGTTTCTAGGTGACACCTTCACCTTCGATGACGTTTTATTAGTACCTGCCTACTCAGAAGTCCTCCCAAGAGATGTTGATATTAGTACGCAATTGACGCGCAAGTTGCGCTTGAATGCGCCTATCGTTTCAGCAGCAATGGACACAGTCACAGAGAATAAATTAGCCATTGCTATTGCCAGACAAGGTGGCATCGGAATCATCCATAAAAATATGAGCATCAGGTCGCAAGCCGAACAGGTGCGCAGCGTCAAACGCTCCGAAAGTGGAATGATTATCGACCCTGTGACGCTGAAAGTGGATGCGACTATCGGTGATGCACTTGATTTGATGCACCGTGTCAAAATTGGTGGCATTCCTATCATAGACGGCAACAACAAATTGATCGGTATCTTGACGAATCGAGATCTTCGCTTTGAAACCGATTTGGAACAGCCAGTCACCGCACTGATGACAACGAAAAATCTAGTCACCGCTCCTATCGGCACTGACCTGACGCAGGCTAAAGAGATTTTGCAGCAAAATAAGATTGAAAAACTCCCTGTTGTCGACGAGTCGAATACTTTAGTTGGACTCATCACATACAAAGACATCATGAAGGTGCAGGACTACCCGAATGCTTGTAAAGATGAGTACGGACGCCTAGTAGTCGGTGCAGCAGTTGGAGTCACCGACAATATGCTCAGACGAGTAGCCGCTTTAGTGAAAGTAGATGTGGATGTCATCACAGTCGATACCGCTCATGGTCACTCCAGAGGTGTATTAGATGCAATACGAGAAATCAAAAAACAGTTTCCCCACTTACAAGTCATTGGTGGCAATGTGGCGACTGGAGAAGGGGCGAAAGCACTCGTCGATGCCGGTGTCGATGGCGTGAAAGTAGGTGTTGGTCCAGGCAGTATTTGTACAACGCGGATCGTCGCCGGTGTAGGTGTTCCACAGCTATCTGCTATCTACCGAGCAGCATCCGCCATTCGCGGTTCAGGTGTTCCTATCGTGGGCGATGGCGGTATACGATATACTGGAGACATTCCTAAAGCGATTGCAGCTGGCGCGAGTTCGATCATGGCAGGAGGATTGTTTGCAGGAGTAGAAGAAGCACCTGGTGAAACGGTTTTGTACGACGGACGAAAGTTCAAAGTCTATCGGGGCATGGGTTCTTTAGGTGCTATGTCGAAAGGCTCGAAAGATCGTTATTTTCAGGATGTAGAACACGATATCAAGAAGTTAGTGCCAGAAGGCATAGAAGGACGTGTACCTTACAAAGGCTCAGTAGCGGAAGTGATGGTGCAGTATCTGGGAGGACTACGGGCAAGTATGGGGTATTGTGGAGCAGCCAAAATCGAGGATCTACAATTAGCACAATTCAATCGGATATCTACCGCAGGTATTCATGAAAGTCATCCACACAATATCACAATTACGAAAGAATCGCCGAACTATTCTCGACGGTAATTCTTATAAGGTTAGTAACGTGAATAGACTGAACTTAAATTAAGATCGCCATGCACTTCGACCGACGAAAATTTCTCTACTACACTTCTCTATCTAGTTTAGCTTTAATGGCAGGACGTTGTGGAAATCCAAATAGGAATACACCAGAGTCGACAGCAGAAGCAAGTAAAACTAGTCCTGGAAGTCGTAAAGAAAAGCTAGGTATCGCGCTTGTCGGTTTGGGTGGGTACAGTTCAGGACAACTAGCACCGGCACTCCAGTTGACAGAACATTGTGAACTACGAGGAATCGTCACTGGAAGTCCAGAAAAGATTCCAGAGTGGCAGAAAAAATATACTATTCCCGATGCCAATGTCTATAACTATGAAAATTTGCATACCATTGCAGACAACGATGACATAGACGTGGTGTATATAGTTGTTCCTACTGGACTACATGCTAAATATAGCATCATCGCCGCCGAAGCTGGCAAACACGTTTGGTGCGAAAAGCCAATGGCAATGAATGTCCCAGAGTGTCAATCCATTATCGATGCTTGCAACGATAACAACGTGCGATTGGCAATTGGTTATCGGATGCAGCACGAACCCAACACACGCACCGTCATGCAGTACGCTGAAACGAAACCATACGGAGCAATACAGACAGTCAAAGCGTTCGCAGGCTATAACGGTGGCGGTGGTGGCAATGGCTGGCGATTTCAAAAAGAAATGGGTGGTGGTGCGTTGTATGACATGGGCGTATATACGGTCAATGGCATTCGATATGCGACAGGTTTAGAGCCAGAAGCGGTCATTTCTGCTCAACAGTCAACGAAGCGACCAAAAATATTTACAGAAGTAGACGAAACTACTGAGTACCAACTCCGTTTCTCCAATGGTATACTTGCCTATGGGAAAACAAGCGTTGGTGAATCCATCAACCAGCTCCGCGTAGACGCCGAAAACGGCTGGTACGAGTTGAGTCCCATGCAGCAATACAATGGGGTGAAGGGTCGGACTTCCGATGGTATCTTGTTGGATACATATGTCAAAAATCAACAAGCTATACAGATGGATGACGACGCACTAGCTATCAAGAATGGCAAACCTATGATTGCGCCAGGCGAGGATGGACTAAAAGATGTACGCATCATCAATGCTATACAGCGAGCCGCTGCCGAGGGACGCGAAGTAAAAATTTGATGCCACATGCTGTTTGTCCGATCTCAATAATACATTGACCTTTTCGTTCTCTTGCCATTCGCAGTCGATTCCAGTGATTCCAAACTAGTGTTCAGATTGAAGACGATATGGCAAAAAGTACCACTATTTCACTCAGTGATAAGCTGACTCAATTTTTAGACGATCAACTGATTATCAAGCAGTTGAGCAGTCCACTAGGTTACGCCCTTTTAGCAGTAGTTGTGTTGGGTGTGGCTGGAGTGGCTACGTTCGCAGGGGCGAAAGCAGTTGTTTTTTTAATAGGTGTCATAGCCACTATTCCAGTACTACTTCGTTGCTTTTTCGATCTAGAATTTGGGGTGTTACTCACAGTCGCCATTAGTTTTTTTGTCATCTATCTCCGCAAGTTCATTGATCTACCTTTTGGGTTCATTCTAGATGGACTGTTAGTAATTTTATCGCTTGGACTAGCTTATCGAGCCATACAAGATCGCAACTTGACTATATCCAAACATCCCATTAGCATTATGATCTATGTCTGGATGGGGTACACTTTTTTACAAGTTCTTAATCCTGCTGCCCCCTCCATGACTGGCTGGGCATATTCTGTGCGCTCACTCGCTTTGTGGATTGTCATTTACTTTGTTTCGCTGAGAGTGGTCAGTTGGCGGTTCGTAAAGAAATTTATTGTACTCGTTTCCGCACTTATGCTGCTATCGGCACTGTACGGGCTAAAGCAAGAGTTTATCGGTTTTAGTCAGCGAGAAATGGACTGGCTCCTGGCAGACCCCTTGCGCTATCAGTTGTATTTTACATGGGCACGTCTGCGTGTATTTTCCTTCTTTGGAGACCCAACCTCTTTTGGGATCGCCGTAGTGTATTGGGGTGTTTTGTGTTTGATCTTAGCAACTGGTCCTTTCCGTATTTGGAAAAGATTAGTATTAGCAGCTATCGCTTTTCCTATGCTGCTGTCGATGGTTTATACTGGCTCACGTACGCCTATGATGTTGCTAGTATTGGGAGCAGCTTTTTATTTTCTAATGAATATCAACTGGACGACGGTCATCGTTGGTGCAGCTTTTACTTTGGCAGTTAGCGTTTTCGCACTGAAGCCGAATGGCAATCCTGTTATCTTCAGAATGCAATCTGCTTTTCGACCACAAGAAGATCGCTCTATGCTATTGCGCTTAGAAAATCAAACATCCATTCAGCCTTATATTCAGTCGCATCCTTTTGGTGCTGGACTGGCGAGTATTGGTGTGTGGGGAAAACGATTCAATGGAGATTCTTGGCTGTCAGGCTTCGCGCCTGATAGTGCTTATGTACGCGTAGCGGTAGAAGCTGGCTGGATAGGACTCATTATTTTTATGTCTATGTTTGGTGTCATTTTGTGGACGTGTGTGCGGTATGCATTTCGAGTCAGAGATCCAGCTATAAAAGTCGTCTACATGGCTTTCGCAAATGTACTCTTCTTGTTGACTATAGCGAACTATCCGCAAGAAGCTTCGTATATGATACCGACTACTCTCGTTTTTAATGTTATTCTAGCCATCGTCGTTCGCTTAAAAGATTTTGACTCATCGCAAGTAGATGAGCTTAAATAATCATCCGCCTGTCTGACGTTTATCTAAGTTCAATCACTTATAAATCGCAAGAGTACTAATGCGAATTACATTTTTACTTTTTTCACTCCTTTTTGTCCAGTTCTCATCTGCGCAACCATTGCCAAATGAAGAACTCACTTTTGAGGAGTTTCTAGTTAACCTGGCTTGGGAGAATCACCCTACTAAAAATATATACGAGCAGAAAATTAACATCACCGAAGCAGAAATCAGTAACGCTAAAACTGGTTATTGGGATGCCGTTTTACCCTTTGTCAACTTTATGGGAGGTGGATTGGCGGCTAATACATTCCCAGATGCACCGAATGCAGCAGGTGGCTTTGGCGTAGGCTTATCAGTCAGACTACGACCACTCTATAGTACGGAACATGAAGTCGCCGTTGCGAAAGCGAATCAGGAAATAGCCAATCTAGAAATGGAAGGGGGACGACGCACGATGGCACAACAAATTAAAACGTTCTACAGCGAATGGTCATTGGCTAAAACAGTAGCGGCTAAACGCTTGCAAATAGAAACAGAAACTAGAGAAAATCAAAAGCTTGTCTTAGAACTCTTTCGTCAAAATGCCGCAGAATTTGAGGATGTCAATAACGCATCTACTGCTTTTCAACAGGCATTGGAGGATCGCTTGCGCGCAGAAATGGAGATTCGACTGGCAGCTATCGCTTTGGAAGAGTGGATTGGGATGTCGCTGGAAGCCGCACAGCTACTTTATGCTTTTCGGTAAGTTCAGGTTACCGAACTATCCCTTTAAAATCAAGGTATGTTTTAACCTCATCTACCAAGCATTCACTAGGAGCTGAACTAGCTAAAAGTCAAAAGCTAATGGCTAATAGCTCAACAAGCTTATCTTTGTCCAATAATTGTTGTTAATATGGACAAGATTTTTCACTCTACATTCGACTTTTTCACGCATGTACTACCTGGCATGTGTGTGGTCACCGCTTTGGTACTCTTAGATAGTGATATTCAGACTTTTAATGATCTGTTGAAACGCGCAGCGCCGACCACATTTGGAAGTGCAGCCGTCATTCTACTAGTGAGCTATGTGACTGGCTTTGCCATTTACCCGTTTGGACGACTTTTGTACAAACGGCTAGGGTTTAAGTTATGGAATCGACCTATCGAGCGAAACGTACCGCTTCATATTTCTGAAAAGTACACGCTGATCCGCGAATTGAGTACCAACAACTTCAAGTATGTAGAACTTTGGAATATGTTCTGTGCGATGGCGCATAATTTGGCGGTTGCTAGTTTGGTACTTGGTTTTGCTGCTATTTATAAAATAGCGACCATCTCGACTGGTAAAGCAGCTTGGATCTTCCTTTTGGGAGCATCCATATTTTCCTTTTTCGTCATGCTGTATCGCGCTGTTCAGTTTTCTCTTTGGGCAGCGGATGACATTAATAGCAGTATTCGGATATTGGATTTGCAAGAAAAAGTAAAGCGCAACCCTACATAGTCATTCACCTCTATCTATAGAAACTCTTCTAATTTTATCCCTCTCGAAACGCTCCTGCTATGCAACTCAAGCTCATTCAAGCTCACATCGACCGCTACAAAAGCTTTCTTCAACATCCAAAAAATGAAGAAAAAAGAGCTTTATACAAATGGGAAAGTCAACGTATCTGGCAAGAAAACTGGAATATAGAGAGTAACGATCTAGCCGAAACCTACAGTCAAAGCTTACAAAACTCTGTAACACGTCGCATTTGGAATCGTGAAAACTACGCGCCTAAAAAGATGATGTTGAACTTCATCCGACAGTCGCCACATTTGGCTTTTTTCGCCTTTCAAGAACTCTTCAACGAAGCCAAACCGATAGGTATGCGTACTGACCGGTTTCAATACAATTGCGAAACGCTTTTGACTGCTTACCGAGAAGCCAAACCACACGACTACGAAAACAGTCACTATCACGACTACGCAATGATCTCGCACTACCTTGCCTTTCAGTTTCCTGAAGTATACACCCCTTATGATACCGATCGTTTTCCAAAACTACTCGTAGCCATCGGCAGTCGAGACATTCCAAATCACGATGATCTGGAACGCCATTTCAAAGTTTGCAAAACCTTGTACATCTTTTTAAAAAAAGACGACGAGCTAATGCAGCTACATCGTCGGCAATTATTACCTATTCATTATCAAGGCGATTCGCTGTTGCTAGTGGAAGATTTTGTGCGGTTTGTAACGGAATAAGTAGTGTTAAATAGTGGAATGATTCAGAATTCTAGAACAGCATTCTTTTAGATCACCTTGATCTGACTAGTTCAGCGGATCACACTGAACAGTGAAAGACAAGTCTGCTCACTAGAAGATAGAGTAGATACTATTAGGCAAAGCTTACTAAAGCAAATAGGAATTTGAACTGCCATTGCCGAAGAAGTGTTTACGCGCTGAACAGCTAAAGGCTAACAGCTATCTAATGATCGAAATTTTTAAAGAAAACGCGCTCCTGTTGCTCTTCGTGGTGGCAGCAATTGGCTATTTGGTCGGGAGTATTAAAGTGCGTGGCAGTAGTTTGGGGGTAGCAGCAGTATTATTTGTTGGTTTGGCATTCGGTGCACTTGATGCTAGCTTGCGTATTCCTGAGTTGGTCATCTTTCTAGGATTATCCATCTTTATTTATACCATCGCGCTACAAAGTGGTAGCACCTTTTTCACCACCTTTCAGAGCCGGACAGGCATTCGGGATGTTTTATTCATCTTCCTGATGTTGTTGTTCTCAGCAGGCATCACGATTGGGTTGCACTTCCTTTTCGATCTCGATGCAGCGACCACTGGAGGTCTGTACTCTGGTGTGTCGACAAATACGCCGTCTTTGGCTGGTTTGATTGATTTTATCAGCAAGGGAAATGAAGAGAGTGCGGCGACTGAAAATCTACTTCAGCGGGCAGTGATTGGCTATTCATTGAGTTATCCGATGGGTGTCATTGGTGTGATGGTTGCCATCAAGGTCATGCAAAACGTGCTTAAGATTGATTATCGAGCGGAAGCTAAGCAATTGAGCAAAAAATACCCTTTTCAACAAGATCTAGACCACGTTACGGTATGTATTCAGTCCTCCAATGTGGTTGGAGAAACCATTCGTGATATCTGGCAAGCGAATGGCTGGAAAATAGCCTATGGACGCTTGCATACCGCAGATGACATCGTGTTGCCAAATTGGGATACCGTACTTTTACTAGGCGATGAACTAACTTTAGTTGGTAATCAATCAGAATTGAAGCAGGCTGTAAAGGTGATGGGCGAAGCATCTAAAAATCACTTGTCAGACGATCGCTCTGAATACGATATTCAGGACTTATTTGTCTCTAATCCTGAAGTAGCAGGGCAGCGTATTGCCAACCTTAATTTGAATGAACGCTACTCCGTATTGATTACTAGAATTCAGCGTGGAGACATTCAACTATTGGCTAGTGGAGATACTGTACTAGAGTTAGGCGACCGAGTCCGCATCACTGCTCGCCGTTCCGATATGGAGGCACTAAAAGAACTATTTGGCGATAGTTATGAACGCCTGAGTCACATCAATTTGTTGTCGTTTGGACTAGGTATGGCAGTTGGACTGCTGTTGGGTATGATTAGTTTTCAATTCGCCGATGGCATTGGGTTTCGGTTGGGCTTTGCAGGTGGTCCGCTCATCGTAGGGTTGGTACTGGGTGCATTGCGCCGTACTGGTCCCATTGTATGGACACTATCGTATGGAGCAAACTTAACGATGCGTCAGTTTGGACTGATTCTGTTGTTGGCAGGTATTGGCATCAATTCTGGACACACTTTTTTTGCGACGCTACAGGAAGGTGAGGGTGGTTGGATCTTTCTAGCTGGTGCCATCATCAGTGTTGTTACTGCTGTGACTACACTTGTTGTCGGCTACAAATTATTGAAAATTCCATTTACCGTTCTACTGGGCATGGTCTCAAATCAGCCTGCTATTCTGGATTTTGCGACCGACCAAACCGGCAATCGCTTACCCATCATTGGATTTACGTTGATGTTGCCTATTGCATTGATTACGAAAATTGTCGTGGTGCAGTTAATGTATCTGTTGTTGAGTTCGATGTAGGTTGAGGGAGGAGGTTGTCGTTTCCCACGACGACCTCCTTTCACGCTCCCTCTTCTATTGCATCATTTCCGCAACTGTCACCCCCTTGTACCCGATCCGATGAGCACGTACCCACAGTTGTTGGTTAGGTTCTGGTTCAAAAGGCACTGTATAAACGTTCCAGTTACTAAAGTCAGGCTGCTCATTGGGAGATAGAAATTGATAGCCAATAGAAGCTCCTGCTGTTGCACTCTTCAACTCAATTTTTCCCTCTTTTTTGACAATTTCAGGTGTAGCGGTTACAGGCTGTTCCAGATCAGGCCACATCGCTCGAACGATTTCTGCTTCAGGTTGCAACGGGTCATCATCGATACTATCTAGCCAATTTTCACAAGCTGTCCGCAGCTCCTCTAACTGCTCTGCATATGCAGGCTCAGTTGCCAAATTAGTCAACTCATGTGGATCAGTCCATGTATCGAATAGTTCTTCTGCTGGTTTAGATTTACGATACCAAAGTGCTTGCTCTGGGGTTAATGAATCTACTTCATACAGCCGATTGAGTTCCTGCATGATCGGTTGCCCTTCTCGATATTTGACTGGTAGAATCATCGGCTTCTCTGGCATATAGTAGCGGATATACTTGTAGCGATCATCACGCGCAGCACGATTAGCATCATATAAAGCATCGAAGCGATCAGCAGCAGCAAAAACGTAATTGGCGGGTTCGGTTCGTTTGTAATTGCCTAAAAAAGCATGACCATCCATATGGGTAGGTGGTTCAATGTTGGCTAGTGACAATACAGTTGGTGCGAGGTCAATGAAGCTCAACAACTGACTGTCGCGCTGTAGTCGATATTGAGCATTCGGAAATCGAACAATCATAGGGACATGAATGCCTGAATCGTACAGCAGTCGCTTTTGGCGAGGGAGCGGACCACCATGATCGGTGTACCAAAAGATGATCGTATCGTCTAGGAGACCAGCAGCTTCCAATTCATCAATCAGTGCGCCAGCTTGCGCGTCCATTTCTTTAACATTGGAGTACATACGTCGCATGTCACGCTGCCCAATTTCATTGTTTGGCAAGTATGGAGGCATGTCTACCGCCGCACGCTGATCGATCCAAAGCGAGTCCTCTTGCTTCGCCCAAATTCTGGATTCGTGTGTCGTTTCTATATTGAAAACGGCGAAAAAAGGTTGCCCGTCTTCTCTATTTTTCCAATGTGCTTTTGAACTCGATTCGTTCCAAGCCGTGACGGGTGATACAAATTGATAGTCGCGTTTGGCATTGTTAGTACAGTAGTAGCCAGCGCGACGCAAATACTCACTCATCATTTTGACTTCTGGCGGCAATACGCTTTCGTAGGTCACAACATCGTCTGGCATAGCCATAGCAGTATAAGCGTCAATACGCTCCTGACTCAGTGTATCGAAAAACCAAGGACCAGTCCGCATATGGTTCGTCTTGATGTGTGTCGGATACATACCTGTCGCTATCGCAGAACGCGCTGGCGCGCAAACAGCCGCTGGCGAAAAGAATTTATCGTAGCAAACTCCTTCTGCCGCTAGTCGACTTAAATTAGGTGTTTCGATGGTCGAGTCACCAAACATCGGTAGGTATGGACTCAAGTCTTCGGCAACAATCCAGAGGATGTTGGGTTGCTGTGGAAGTGCTATATCGTAGTTGGGGTGAAGGGCTGTTTGTTCGGACTGCTCGTTTTCCTCTGTGGCGGATTGGCATTGAATCAAAAGGAGAGCCAGCAGTAGCAATGAAAGGTGATAGAATCGCATGATTTCGTTTTGTTTCTGACGAATATACAATTTTGTGGCGAGTAGAACGAAGCAGCTATAAAAATGGGGAACTCTTCCGGGCAGAGCAAGAAGAAGTGTGCAACTTGATTAAAACTGAAAAGGCGATTCCGCCACCATTACCAATATATAGTCAGCTAGTTGAGCGTATTTCACAAAAAAGTCTTTGCAGTAGTCTTGTTTTTCTACAATAGCGGTAGTGATTCCACGTTCTGCCACACTATGTACAGGTGCGATTTTTATATGTTTGCGAAAGTCTAACTCCTTTCTGCCATACGCTTTATACAAGGCTTCTTTTGCACCCCAATAAATGTGCAACTGCTGCAAACGCGTTTTGGGAACTAAGCTGTCCATTTCTGCTGGGCGCATGAATTTGTGTGCGATCCGTTCAATTTTGGGAACCATTTTTTGGATATCTATACCTATGGCATATGGTGCAGCTATGACAGCGCAGCGTCCATTGGAGTGACTCAGTGAGATTTGGTGAGAGGACTGAAGAAGGTGTGGCTTCCCAAATTCGTCTTTGACCAGACTGCCTCGTTCCGTTCTACCTGACATCAGGTGCAGCAAGTAGCGACTAGACAACCACTCGATGCGTTTCCCTTCTCCTTTTATCCGTTCTAGTTCTTGCCGCTCTAGGTTAGCTAGAGAAAGTCGCGCTCGAAAGTAAGCTTCCGATTCGGTGATGTCCCAAATGGCATATTCGCCACCTTCGGGAAGTTGTTGATGTAGAAATAGTGGCAAGAAGGATTAAGGTGTTGTGTTCAATGATTTATAGTTCAATACATAGTCTTCTCTATACTTTCTGGCTGGTGCGATGCTATCATTGATGTACTTTTCAATAAGTAAACTCGCAATAGGTGCAGCGATTGTTCCCCCAAAACGACCGTGTTCGACGTAGACGGCAATAGCAATTTGTGGATCATCTTTTGGTGCAAAAGCAAAGAAAATAGAATGGTCTTCACCATGTGGATTTTCGGCCGTTCCTGTCTTCCCACAAATAGCGATACCAGGGGTGAGCGCGCTTCGAGCTGTTCCCGATGTGACTACTTTTTCCATACCTTCTATAATGGGCAAAAAGTGTTCTTCTTTGATGTCTACGGCAATGTCTTCCAGATATTTTTCTGGAATATCAACTACTTGTCCGTCTTCTACGAATGCTTTTGCAAGATGCGGTATGCGGTATGTCCCCTTGTTAGCAATGATAACTGCCAGATTCGCCATCTGTGCAGTAGTGAGCGTTACCTCTCCTTGCCCGATACCCACCGACATAATATATGGAGAAAACCAGGCTCCGTTGTTGTTATCTTTATATAGTTCTTTGTACGCCGCATCGTCATAATAATCGCCACGGCTCTCTTGAGGAAAGTCAATGTCTAGCGTTCGCCCTAGATTGAATTTATTCAAATGATGGTTAAATTCGCTCAATCCTTTTTGCGGCTTAGTGTAACCTTCCATATCGATGATGTCTCGAAAGACTTGGGCGAAATAAGCATTGCAGGAGTGCTGAATGGCTTGGTCGATCGTGTGGCAGGTAGGATGGGCATGACACGCTGGACGGATGCGACCACCATAGTAATAGCCACCAAAACAAGGTATCGTTCGTTTGATGGTCGTTTGTTCTTCTTCTAATGCTATTAAGCTAACAACTGTCTTAAAAATAGAACCTGGCGGATAAGCGGCCATCGTCGCTCGATTGAAAAAGACGTTGTTAGAGTCACGCGCTAATTCTTGATATGAATTTCCCCTATCTCTATTGAATACCAATAAGTTAGGGTCGTAGTTAGGGGCACTCACCATCGAGAGGATTTCTCCAGTTTTAGGCTCGATGGCGATGATGCCACCAGCCTTGTTCTGCATCAACTGCTCGGCATACTTCTGCAATTCCAAATCAATAGACAAAAACAAATCTTTACCTGATTGCGCTGGTATATCTGCACTCCCGTCAGCGTAAGCTCCTGTTTCTCGTCCCAAATTATCACGCAGCACTAGTCGTTTTCCTTTCTGACCACGTAGCTCTTTATCGTATTGTAATTCCACACCACTAGCTCCCTTGTAATCCCCCAATTCGTATGAACTCTCTTCTACTGTAATCTCGTCGGCGTTCACTTCCCGAAGATAGCCTAATACATGCGCCCCGTGTGGTTCGGGATAGCCGCGTACATTGCGCAATCGGACAAAGAAACCTGGAAATTCATACAAGCTTTCTTGTAAGCGAGCGTAAGTTTCTACCGATAAGCGGTCGATGAATGGAAATGGTTTATTTTTAGAGTAGCGACGATCTTTAGATAGGTTATTGCGCTGCCAATCTTTGTCTAGGTTTTTTTCATAAGTCGCTACATCAATACCTAGTAGCTCACAGAACTTGACAGTATCTATATCTTCTTCGATCTTGTTGTAATTGACCATCAAGTCGTAGATCGGAATATTGTAGATTAATAAATTTGTGTCTCTATCATAGACGACACCGCGTGCTGGATAGATAATCTTCTCTTCTACAGTCGTATTTTTCGCTGCTTTCTGGAAGTTATCAGAAGATACTTGTAGATGGAATGCTTTGCCGATCAGTACCAACGTACAAACGACAAAAACGATCTGAATGTGTAATGCTCTATTTATTCTATTCTGCTTCATATCTATACAAACACTACTATGCTTTTAGAATTGGACAAAAATAGCCAATAGTTTAGAAAAGGAATCGAATTCTACTAGCTAATTCCCCTAAAATCAACATCTTGTGCTTTTATTAACGTGATTGGTTATGTTTTTTGTACTCTCCAAACTGCTTGCTTTTCTACTCAATCCATTTAACTGGATATTGGGCTGTCTGGTCATCGCACTTTGGACGAAAAATGTCAAACGAAAACAACGGTTTTTAGGTCTCTCGCTTTTTCTCTTTCTATTTTTTACGAATGGCTTTTTGTGCAATCAAGTATTCAAAGTTTGGGAGAACGAGATAGTTGAACCAACTTTCGTTGCAGATTCTTCTTATCAAGTTGCGGTCTTACTGGGTGGCTATTTAGACAATAAAGGAATGCCTGATGATGGACGTTTTATCTTTGGAGATGGCGCGAATCGGTTTACACAGACATTCGATCTGTATCAACAAGGACATATTGAGCGTATTTTGTTGACAGGCGGGCGTTCCGATATTTTAAAACGCAATGCCGCAGAAGCACCACGCGCCAAACAACTACTTCAGCAATGGGGCGTACCAGATAGCGTCATTATCGTAGAGGGAGAGGCTAGAAATACATATGAAAATGCACTATTCACGAAACAGTATTTGGATAGTTTAGGCTACGATCACTGTTTGCTGGTGACTTCCGCTTTTCATATGCCACGTGCTACGGCATGCTTCAACAAAGCAGAAGTAGAGTATGATACCTATTTCGTTGACTATCAATATATTAAAGTGCCTCCAAAGTTCAAGCACTTTGTACTACCCGATACAGGTGCGCCAGGCATGTGGCAGCTTTTGTTGAAAGAATGGGTAGGTTTGGTCGCTTATAAAATCGCAGGTTATGTCTGATAAGAATAATTGGCAAACGCTTCATATTGAAGAAGTCTATGACAATCCTTGGATTCAGGTGACGCATCGTGATGTCATCAATCCGAGTGGTGGAAAAGGGATCTATGGCAAAGTACATTTCAAAAATCTAGCTATAGGAATAGTTCCTATTGACGAGGAGGAACATACCTGGTTGGTCGGGCAATATCGGTACACACTAGATGCTTATAGTTGGGAGATACCAGAAGGCGGCTGTCCGTTGGGGACTTCTCCCATAGCTGCTGCGCAACGGGAACTGCTAGAGGAAACTGGTATTGTGGCGAAGCAGTGGACGCCACTGTTATCCATGCATATTTCTAACTCGGTAAGTGATGAATATGGACACGTTTTCGTCGCGCAAAACTTGACAGTTGGAGTAGCAGAACCAGAAGAGACCGAAGAGTTGCAGCTCATCCGAATTCCATTAATAGACGCTTTTCAAAAAGTGATGAATGGTGAAATTACAGACTCGCTATCGATGGTAGCGTTGATGAAGTGTATGCTTTGGAAGCAGGAAGGGAAGTTGTAAAGGATGTTAGACATTAGATTTTAGACGATAGACTTCAAAACTTACTTTCGTGTTCGTATTATCCAATATCTAACTATCTTTTGTCAATTTCTCTCTTTTTTGAATCAAAATTTGCACTAGCTAAATAAAGAGCATATATTTGCATTCCCAATTGAAAAGGGCAATTAGCTCAGTTGGTTCAGAGCACCTCGTTTACACCGAGGGGGTCGGAGGTTCGAATCCTTCATTGCCCACTTAAAGAGTTACAGCTATCGTAGTTGTAGCTCTTTTTTTATTGGATGTGTATAGATCGAACGATAGTTCCTTTATCACTTTCAAGGTGTAGAAAATAAGTTCCCGCTACTAGTTTGGGAAACATCAATGAATAGGTGTGCTGACCACCACGTTGTCCTTTCTCTTGCCACACCAGCTGTCCTTGCGTATTCCAAAGCTGTAGCTGCCCAATTTGAATATCCGTCTCATCTAAAACCTCAATAAAGAGATAATCTTGAGTAGGATTTGGATAGATGTTGATCGTTAGCTCGTTCTGTTCAAATCTGGCGATATTGGAAAAAGGAATGACCTCAATGAAGGCAACTTTGGTCGTATCACCACTCCCGAAACGATTGCGTATCTGCAATTCGACATCGTAACTACCTGCTTCATGGAAGACGACTCTTGGATTTGGCGTTTCATCGGTTGTTCCGTCTACAAATTGATACGTTCCTGGTGAAATAATCCATTGATGTTCGTCCGTCGGCACGGAGATACTGGTCAGTTGCACCGTATCACGAGTAGTTGGCATTCGATTGTTGGCTACAAAATCAACAAGCAAGCGAACAGAATCAGGTACAGGCGGGCGGACTGCTCGAAACTCATCCCGATAGCGCGTACGAATCGGCACAAAATTACCTGCAATCACATTTCCTTCTATTTCGAGTACAGGCACTTTAATGTCTTTTGCCAGCCACTGATAGGAACGTCGTACATTTCGTAAGCCTAGCTTAATGCCCGCTGCTTCAATCGAATCATTAGCGACCACTTCTGATACCAAACGAATACAATTAAATGTACCAAAAGGCGTCGTAATCGTACCCCAACCATCTACCCTATTAATGCGGTAGCCAGTTGACTCGTAGCTGCCGACAGCTGGAATAGCTAAATTGAATGCGAAGGTAGAACTATCTCGATCGCTGTAGTCTAATGGGAATTGATACAGCTCATCTTCGTCGCTAAAATAGGCTGGAAGTGGAACGCCTTGAAAGTTAAATCCTAGTCCTTCGACCCGAAAATCTCGGTTATTACTTCTAAAGTATTGGTAGATATTGCGGAACTGAAATTGCGCTACACCCAGACTATCGAACTGCTTAACACCATAGCGGTTGAAGCCTAAGAAGAAAACACCGTAAGGCGTATTAATGGCGCGTTCGTAGTCGCGTACCGTTTGGCTAGTAGGTGTCAGGTTCTCAAAGTTCCAATTGACATTTTCGCCATTTTGCAGGTAGTCGGAGGGATCTAATGCGCCTAGGAAAGTTTCGCTCACTCGAATGGTGTCATTGACTTCGGGCATGTCGTCGCTGTCTATCGTAATCTGGGCCTGAACCAGGCTGAAGCTGCACAGCAGAAGGATAGTAAGTAGTTGTTTCATCTGTAATCGTCGTTGGAAGGACGAAGATAGGGAAAAGTCAATCTGCTTACCGACATTTTCTGGTGAAACGGACAGAAAACCATACATTCGATGACAGCAACCTATCCGAAGTGGACAGGTTGTTGTTTCTTCTACGTTCTACTGCAACTTAAATTTAATCGGCAAGGTCATCCGAACTTTGACTGGTTTGCCCCGCTGTTTGCCAGGTGTCCAAACGATGCCTTTCTCATTCATTAAGTTCATGACGCGTACTGCTTCAGTTCCACAGCCTCCCCCGATGTCACGGAGTAGTTCAATGTCCTCAATCGTTCCATCTTCTAGCACTGTAAACTGCACAGGACAAGTTCCCTGAATACCATTTTCACGAGCAATAGCTGGGTACTTCAAGTTTTTGGATAGAAAGCCAAGCAATTCTCCCAACGCACACTGATCTTTTTCTTTCTGGCTGAACTTCTTCTTGTTTTCGCAGCCTGGAAAACGCGGCATTTGCTCGGCAACAAATATAAAACCATCTACTTCGACTTTTGGTGGTGGGGGTGGTACAGGAGGCGACACGACTTCTTTTTGAGCAGGTGGAGGTGCGGTGACCACTTCCGTGTCTTCTTCTACCAACTGATCTTCAAAAGAAATATCTTCTTCTTCCAAATCATCCAATACTTCTTCAATCTCTGTCGGTGGTGGTGGCGGCGGCGGCGGTGGTGGCGGATCAATGGTACGTGGTGGTTGTACTTGGATTTCATCCATTTCAAATGACAGGTCATCTGTGTAGTTTCCTTGATCTTCAAATTGTGTCCAGTTGAATGCCATGACAACGGCACTTAAAGACAAAACAAGCGCGACCATAAAAAATGTACTGCTCCATCGGAATGGATTGACACTAGGATATTTATTGCGTTCTGTAATGGGTGAGGTAGAGATAGGTATCGGCTGCTGCGCTCGTTTTCTGAGGAGCCAACGGACGTACCAAATAATGCTCAGCCCAGTAGCTGCAATGGTCACAAAACCCAACACTAGCGTAGTGCTACTGACGATGATAGAATTCATAGATTTTGATGTTTTCCAATACCTCAAGGCATAGCTCACGCAGGGCAAACAGATGACCATTGTTCGAGTAGATCGCCTTGTGGGAATGGTGAATGATGAAATGATGTCGTAGCTACTGACTTCTATTTGCCTAGATGTCATCCTATTTGTTTTTGGTGGTTGGGCTATTGATTTTTATTAAGGAAAACCTAAGCCACAACAAATTTTGGACGCTTGCTTTAGATTTAAGTACTTTGCTTTTGAATGATAGAATTATCCGATATGCGTATTTTTATAGTTATCAGCTTGTTGATATTCCTTAGTAGCTCCATCTTTGCTCAGGAAGTAGAACCGCGAGCAAGTAAAGAAGAGAAGAAAGAAGCTAGACGGGCTAAGCAATTAGCTCGGCTGCAAGAAACAGACAGCTATTTCAACATTGAGCTATTTGGAACAAATCGTAGCATACAAGACGAAGCGACTTCCAGTCAAGTGTACGACGGTTTTGGTGGTGGTATTGGCTTTGGAAGTTTGCGGACACGAGGCAGCCGAATGCTTGAATATCGAATGATCGGTGGCTATAATTTGTTGGAATCACAAGCTGGACGAACGGCACATGATTTTTGGGGCGACATTAGTTTTGCGTACTTGGAGCAGCTTCCAGATGCTAGATTTTATGCTGGCGTACAAGCTAATTTTTTGTCGCAAGTTCGGCTCAATCCTGCTTTAGGCAATAGTCGACTCCACTGGGAACTAGTAGGTTCGCTGGGTGCAGTGGGACGCTATCAAGAAAAGTTACGAGTTCCTTTTATCAACCGCTCTGTGCAAGCCTACGGTCAACTCCATCTTCCTATTCTTGCTTATGTCAGTCGACCCATCTACGGAGTAACAGTAGACGGCATCATGGATCAATACGTCACAAGTTGGCATCGCTTACAACGAGTCGATACTGAGTTTGGTCTTTTCTTTCCCGTAATGCGCAGGAAGGACAATCCAAATCTATTTCGCATTGCCTATCAATGGGATATTTTGCGCTTTCGTGATAATGAACGACAGCGTGTGTTGAGCGCACAGCATTTGCTGAGTATCGGGCTATTTATCAAAATGATTTAATGTGGGCATCCAAAAAATTAGTAGTCTTTGTTTAGGTGTATTGTTGAGTCTATCTTTATTGGCACAGCGCGGCGGTCGACCAGGTGCTGGTGGAGGATTCGATACTTCCAATGCACCACAAGGTGGCAGTAATAGGGGTGTGGAGTACGACACACGCGACACCTTTGGAGTCTACTACTTTTCTGCTGAACAACCCAATTTGCTCCGTAAGTTAGCCGACACGACATTGAATCGTTTTGATATCTATCAGCCTACTAATCAGACCTTTGTCCCTTATGCGCACACTGGCAACATAGGTTCAGCGCATCGCCCGATCTGGTTTGATATGCCCTTTCGGCGAGGCTTTGATGTCGGCTATCATCAATACGATTTGTACTATATACTGCCAGATCAGTTGCGCTTTTCAGTATTGGAAAAACCCTTTACTCGTGTGTTTTATTCAAGAGGGCCAACTCAGCAGGACGGACAATTCAAAGGAAAATTTAGCCGAAATTTTTCGAATGGCTTACATTTTACGGTTGAGGGACAGACCATTCGAGAATTCGGAATAGACGATCAGTATCCCAATCAAGCTGGAAAAGTAGAATCTGCGGGAACAGGAATGTGGTGGGATGCGCCAAACGAACGTTACGACGCTTTTTTATACTTTACCTCCAATACTATAGAGCAACAAGAAAATGGGGGCATTCGGATAGAGCCAGTCGCTCAAAATGATGCTCCATTGGGGAACATTGATGCGCAGACAGCTACTGTTTTTCTAGGGAGCAATACAGACACGCGTCATGCCAATAAAACAGTTGGCTATCGGCACTATTTTTCGTTAATAGCTAATGATAAGAATGGTACAGTTACCACTACAAGAGATACCATAACTAGAGCTGCTACAAGCGTGCAAGTGCGCGACACCGTTCAAGCGGCACAAAATAGTATGCCGCGACTAAAACGCGATTTCACGATTGCGCATAAAATAGAGTTTCAGCATCACAATTATAAATACTCCGACACTGACCCAGACCAGATATACAGCGTTGACACCATTTTTCCCAATAGTCGACCTGACTACTATGGACAGTTTTACGTCGATCCAAGAGGGCTGCGTAGCGCGATTCGGTGGCGAACACTGGAAAATGATTTTCAAATCAGCACATTCCGTCTGTCTGATGAGGAAAACGATGTAGAAAAAGAGGAACGCAATCGTCTAGAAATAGGATTAAATCATCAACTGCATTGGCTACGAGAAGACCAGATCAATACGACCTTCAACAATTTATTTTTGACTGGAAAGCTAGATTTTACGATCAAAAAAGCCTTTCAACTGCGCACATATGCTCATCTGGGTATCCTATCCAATGCAGGTGACTATCGGCTGTCTGGTGATATGAAGCTCGACTTCGGACGCTTCGGTCGACTTGACTTGTCTGCTACTAGCCAAGCTAGCGAACCTTACCGAATTCAAGAGCAGTTCTATGTGTCGCAACGCTCTTTGTGGCGACGCGACTTGCAGAAAGTGATTCACTCTCAGCTACGAGCGACCTACGAACTACCTCTGCTTCACTTATCGGCTAGTGGTGGCTATCATTTAGTCAATAACTTTATTTATTACAATACTTTCGGAACACCACAGCAGGCTGAGAATGCACTGAATGTCTTGCAGTTAAGTATTCAACAAA
This sequence comes from uncultured Saprospiraceae bacterium, assembly GCA_964385665.1. GTDB lineage: Bacteria > Bacteroidota > Bacteroidia > Chitinophagales > Saprospiraceae > JAAUTG01. Next base: position 7,898 of record CAYLPW010000022.1, on the reverse strand, counting down.
ATTCACATTTCTGGAAACTACATTTTTATAATCAAGTTACTTTTCAGGCAACATCTCAATCCTTTTACCGTACACCATCTTGGTTGAGTCACCATCGGCTTTATATGGAGACGACTTTGTTTAGAAGAGCACCACTCCCTTTTCAACTAGGAGTAGAGTTGAGAATGAATGACACGTATCAGGCTGAATATTATTTTCCGTTATTAGGACAATTTCAACTACAGGATACAGAAGAAGTTAATTTCTACCCTCTAGTGAATGCATTTTTAAATGTTAAAATAAAAACAGCACGAGTTTTTATAAAAGCTGAAAACACCATCAATCTACTGACCCCCAATCGCCTATATTATCAGGTAGCCAACTACGCACAACCCTTTTTCTTTTTGCGTGCTGGCTTTGATTGGCGATTTGTAAATTAGAGATACCTAAAGCACTATTCAACGCCTATTAAGAGATTAATTCACTAATTAAGTTGAGTACTTACAAAAAAATTACGATATTTGAAGAAATTATGGTATCATGACCTATCGGTTCACTACTCGATTCGTTCGATATATAGTTACCCTTAGCTAGGAAGCTTCAATTCCCGACAGAAGTATATTTACAATAAAATGTACTTAAATACTTCCCAGTTTTTCCATTCAGTACACGCGTCTAGAACATTAAATAGCAGGTTGGTCATTGCCACCCTTCTACCTCCCCTTCAAGTAGGTATCTACCTTCTACAAGCTGATGATTGGTCATCAGTATTGTGGACTCTCCTATACACTATTGTTTAGTGAATAGGTGTGAGCAAAACGCAGTTTAGATAAAATATTTTTTAACATAAGTTGAGTTGCCTCGCTCTAGAGTGGAGTGGCTCTTATTTCCTATTTAATAAATTATTCAACCCAATTTTTTTCCTATGAGAGTAGTACTACTTCTTGCTCTTCTGCATCTATTCGGCTGGCAGTCCATGACCGCTACAGAAAGAAGCGAAGACTCAGGGTGGACGAATGATGCAGAGACCTCTGAGAGTGGCTCTGACTTAACGTGTCACGACATTGGTTCGTTGACCATTAATGGTTCGCAGATCACCATCCTAGATTACAAAATTAAGAACACTGGATTTGGTAATTCCAGTGTGAGTTATGTAGGTTATTATCTATCTACTGACCAGAACATTACCACAGACGACATCTACTTAGGTCGTGACTATGTCGATGGCTTATCTCGAAATGAGAGTAGCTCAGAAGACTTTATGGTCGACGTGAGCAGTATGGATATTCCAGATGGCGAGTACTTTGTCGGTACGGTCATCGACTATCTAAACTCAGTAGATGAAGCAAACGAAACCAACAATAACGATTGTTATTGGACAGATCAAAAAGTGGTCATTGGTGGTAAACCCAACCTAGCCTGTAAAGGCTTAGGCGAGATTACTATCGACGGTTTGGACATTAAGATCGGTTGGGTCAAAGTAGAAAACAATGGCGATGCACCTGCTGGTGCTAGTAAAGTTGGGTTCTATTTATCCACAGATCGTACGTTTGAGACAGACAGCGATGACATCCTATTGGGAAGTGTCGGTGTAGGTGCATTGAATCCTGGCGCGTTCGAAATGATTCCGAAGTTCGAGATTGATTTGTCGACTTTAGACTTGCCAGCTGGTCGCTACTATGTCGGTTACATCATCGACTACTTAGATGACGTACACGAATCAGACGAACACGACAACAGCACCTGTTCATACGACGAAATTATCACGATTGAAGGTATTCCGTCTGGCGATCCAAACTTAATCTGCAAAGAGCGTGGTCACTTGACATTCGATGGCGACCGTGCGACCGTAACAGGTACGCGCATACAGAATACGGGAGAGGTCACTTCTACCGCTGGTCAAGTTGGTTTCTATCTATCTAACAATGCAATCATTACCACCAATGATTTGCTAGTGAAGACGCAAGCGTTACCAGAACTAGCACCAGGTGAGACTCAGTCGTATGGAGAAATAGTTATCAATTTAGATGTCTACGATTTGGATCCTGGTACATACTTCCTAGGGATCATTATTGACGATACCAATGAAACGGAGGAGTCAGAAGAAGGTGACAACTCATGCTTTTGGAATACGCCAAAATATGAGGTAGAAGATGGTAAGCCAAACTTAGCGTGTAAAGCGCGCGGTGAGTTTATTGTGAACAATGAAACTGGCTATGTCTACTTTGGTTGGACAACCGTAGCTAACTACGGCGACGCTGATGCTAGTGCTAGTCAGATCGGTTTCTACGCTTCTTTAGACGAGACCTATTCGGATGAAGACGTTTTAGTCGCGACGAGTGATATTGGAGCATTAGCTCCTGGCGAGTCACAAATGATCGACGAAATTGAAACCAACTACAACGGACTAGATCTTGCGCCTGGCACGTATACACTGATCGTCGTCATCGACCACTTGGACGATGTACATGAATCAAATGAACATGATAACGATGACTGTTTTTGGGATGAAGGACATATTTTTATTCCAAATGGAAAAGCAGACTTAGCATGTAAGACACTAGGTGAACTAGTGATCGACAACAATGACTTATCTTATTACCTCAGTTGGAATCGTATCATTAACAATGGTACGCGTGCGGCAGGAGCTAGTGAAGTAGGTTACTATGTCTCTACCGATACTAATTTCTCTGACGATGATGTGTTGTTAGCGACTCGTCCTGTTCCTGCACTGGCACCAGGCGCAAGTCATCTAGTAGAAGAGATTCGTGATGTATTAAGTTTGGATCTGCCAGAAGGATTCTATAATGTATTGGTGGTCATTGACCACAAAGATCAAGTAGCAGAATCTAACGAGCACAATAATGATGACTGTTTCTGGGATGAGCCACGTTTTTACATTCCTGCTAAAAAAGCGGATTTAGCGTGTAAGACGTTAGGCGAATTAATCATTGATAATAATGACTTGTCCTATTACATTGGCTGGACAACAGTCATCAATAATGGAATGACTACTGCTGGAGCTAGCAAAATCGCCTTCTATATCTCTGATGATGTCACTATTTCGGATGACGATAAAATTTTAGCGACTCAAACAATAGGTGAATTAGCACCTGGCGCTTCGCAGATGATTACGCCGATTGAGGGTGTGTTGGATTTGGACTTAGCACCTGGCACTTACTATGTGTTGACGCAGATCGACTACTTAAACCAAGTAGCGGAAACAGACGAACACAACAACGATGAGTGTTATTGGGACGAGCCACGCTTTTTTATTCCAGAGGAAACACGTGCGCCAAATTTGACGTGTAAAGAAAGAGGTTTCTTGACCGTCAATGGCAATGAAATATCTATCAGCAGTCTGAAAATCATAAATAATGGTAATGATTTTTCAAGCATTAGCCGGGTAGGTATTTATCTGTCTGAAAATCAAGTTTTCTCTTCTACTGATATTTTGGTCGGCACGGTTCGTATCCCAAAACTGAGTCCAGGTCAGCAATTCAATGTGAATTTTGATAGCAATGTTGGTGATTTGGATTTGGATGCTGGTACTTACTTTGTAGGCATCATCGTGGATAAGGATAGTGAAGTAGAAGAGTCTGACGAGAATGATAACAAGGGTTGTTTCTGGACATCACCGAAAGTGACCATTGATCCTTCTCAACCTAACTTAATCTGCGAAAGTAGAGGTGAGTTAGTCATCACGAATGGTACGCAGTTGAAGTTCTCTTGGAACAAGGTGAAAAACATAGGGGATGCTAGAGCAGGTAATAGCAAGATTGGCTACTACTTATCTAAAGATCGCCACATCTCTACGAGTGATATATTTTTGGGTTCAAAAGAGGTAGGTAGCCTAGAGCCAGGAGAAAGCGTTATGCCAGGTGCATTCAATGTAGACGTTTCCCATTTAGATTTAGACGATGGGTACTACTACGCTGGTCTTATCATCGACTATACGGACAAAGTAGATGAATCAAACGAGGACGATAACAACGACTGTAGCTACGACAATCAAGTACACATTGACAATTCTTACATTGACTTAGTATGTGATAGTCGAGGCGAAGTTGAAGTAAATGGAACAATAGTTAAGATTTCTTGGGTGAAAGTGAAAAACGCAGGCAACAAAAAAGCACCAGCGAGTAAGATTGGTTTCTACTTGTCAACGGACACTCATTTCTCTACTAGCGACTTCTTCATTGGTTCGCGCAACATCGAAGCCCTAGAAAGTGGTGAGGTAGATTTAATTAGTGCATTGCAAGTAAATGTAGCTGATCTAGATATTCCACCAGGAACCTATCATATCGGTAGCTTCATCGACTACACAAAAGTAGTAGATGAAGAAAACGAGCAGAACAACAACGATTGCTACTTCACAACGAAAGTAACGATTCCACAGCCGAAGCCAGATTTGACATGTATGGATAAGGGTGAGCTGTCAATCAACGACAACCGTCACATCCATGTCTCTTGGACGAAAATTAAGAATCAAGGACCTGGTGAATCTGAAGCAACAAAGGTAGGTTTCTACTTGTCCACAGATCAGAATTTCACGACAAGTGACAAGTATTTAGGTGAAGTTTCTTTACCAAAATTAGCCTCAGGTGAAGTGAAGTTGTTGAGTGCATTCAACAAGGACATTAGCTACTTGAACTTATCGCCAGGTAAGTACTATGTAGGTATCATTGTTGATCCGCACAATACAGTACATGAAACAAATGAGCATAACAACAGTGGTTGTTCTTGGTCACATCCATACATCGACATTCAGCCACCGAAGCCGAATTTGACGTGTATGAGCAAAGGCGAAGTATCTGCTAATGGTTCTACAATCCATATCTCCTGGATGAAAGTGCAAAACGATGGTGGCAGTACAGCAGGTGCTAGTCATGTGGGGTACTACCTATCATCAGATACCCACTTCTCGACGAGTGACAAGCTTATTGGTAGCAAATATTTGTCTTCCATAGCAGCAGGACAAAACAGAACAGTAGACGGTATCACGATTAACTTGTCTGGGTTAGGATTATCACCTGGCGAGTACTACATCGGTATGATTATTGACTACAAGGATGATGTACACGAATCGAATGAGCATGACAACAATGACTGTTTCTTCCATTCACCGAAAGTGATCGTTCATCCACCGAAGCCAAACTTGACTTGCATGGACAAAGGAGAGTTGTCTGTCAGTGGCACTACTGTTCACTACTCTTGGGGTAAAGTGAAAAACGACGGTGGCACTACAGCAGGCGCGCATCATGTAGGTTATTACCTATCTACTGATCCACATTTCGGAACGAATGATTACAAAGTGGGAGAGGTGTACCTGAACTCTTTGGCAGCAGGTTCTGTCCGTACGTTGCCAGCGTTCAACGTAGACGTTGCCGATAAAAATATACCAGCTGGTACGTACTATTTTGGTATCATTATCGACGATAAGCAGCAAGTACATGAGTCAGATGAATACGATAACAATGATTGTTACTTCAATCATCCGAAAGTGACGATTCCTGCGGCTAAACCAGACTTGAAGTGTAATTCTTTGGGAGAGATTTCATTGAATGGCGATCAGTTGCATTTATCTTGGAGCAAGGTCATGAATGCAGGTAGCGGTGCTTCTCCACAAACACGTGTAGGTTACTACTTGTCGACGAATACGTCTATTGATCCAAGTCATGACATTTACATTGGAAGCCGTATCGTTCCAGCACTAGGGGCAGGTCAAACAGCAACTATTGCAGCAATCAATGTTAATTTAGCTAATTTGAACTTGAACTCAGGTTCTTACTACATTGGCTACTATATCGACGATCAGCAACATGTGCATGAATCGAACGAACAGAACAACACTTGCTACTGGACGAATCCGAAGTATCAAAAGGAAAATGGCAAACCTAACTTGACATTGAAGAATGGAAGTGGTCATTTGTCATTCAGCAATAACATATTGCATTTCAGCGACATCAAAGTGATCAACTACGGCAATGCAGAAGCAGGAGAGAGCAAACTAGGCTATTACCTATCTAGAGATGCAACTATCGATCCTGCACATGATATTTTATTAGAAGAAGATCACATATCTAAGCTAGCACCAGGAGCGCAAAGTACAGAAAGTGAAAACATCAGTCTGAGCGGACGAAACCTCCAGCCTGGTACGTACTATGTAGGTATCTTTATCGACCACAAGTATGCAGTGCATGAGTCGAATGAGAACGACAACAAATTCCGATTCACACAGCGTATTTCTATCCAAAACGGTAGTAATGGTAAGCCGGATTTGACGTGTGTTGATCCTGGTCACTTACAGGTGCAGAACAGCAACAAACGTATCCGTATCGAAGGCTTGCAGGTGAGTAACATCGGTCGTAGCACAGCGAACGCGACGAACATAGGTTATTACCTATCGACAGACAAAACATTTACAACAGATGACTACCTGATTGGTACGCGGACGACGAGTGCTATTTTGGCTGGAAAAACGGCTGTTATCTTGTTTGCAGAGGATATTCCAAATCATATTCCATCAGGTCAATACTATGTAGGTATGATTGTGGATTATGACAAGCGCATTCATGAAGACAATGAGAACAATAACAACTCTTGCTACTTTGACCAGCGCGTACAAGTTCAAAATAGTGGCAACAGTACTGGAGGCGGTACTAATAGTGGTGACTACTGTGCTTGTGACAACTATAACGTACGTACCTTCTGCGAAAGTTTTGATAACTATCAGACTGGCTACTTGAGCAGCCAATCGGATTGTTGGACTACATGGTCAGGTAGTACAGGTGGCGCAGAAGACGGAATGGTAGAGAGTAGCAACGGCAATCAGTATCTGAGTATCAAAGCTAATGGCAGCGACAAACAAGATGTTTTGTTGCAGTTGGGTAATCGCCAAAGTGGTAGTTACAGTGCTGAATTCAAAATGTGGTTGTTCAATGGTCACCAAGGCTACTACAACGTATTGCAAAGCCACTTCGGAGGCAACGCTTCGCACGCTTACGAGGTCTTCTTTAACGGAGATGGTACAGGCTATATTCGGGCAGAAGGACGTAACATTGCATTCACCTATCCCACCTTTGAATGGTTCACCGTTCGTCAAGAGTTTAACTTGACAACAGACAAAGTGAGCGTTATCATCAATGGTGGACTAGTCGCACAGTGGAACTTTAGCTCTACACCGAATAGTAACCGTGGTGGTACGAAGCAGTTAGCAGCAATCAATTTCTATCCAGCGACAGCGCAAAATCAGTTCTATATAGACGACATTCGTTTCTCTACAGGTAATAATGCTGACGATGATGCTGTTGAATCGCGTAGCGAGGAAGAGCTGCCAGCACCAGTAATGGAGAATGCTACAGAAAGTACTATACTGCCGAACTTGACGATGAGCTACTATCCGAACCCTGCGAATGAGCAGTTGACAGTAGAATTCGACGCACAACAAACTGTTGATATGCGTGTTGAATTAGTTAATGCTATGGGACAGATCGTGATGACGTACGAAGAAGACGGTGTCTCTTTCACTCGCCATCAGTTTGATTTGTCGCAGCAAGCGCCAGGTATGTATTATATTCGCGCTTGGGCAGGCGATCAACAGATTGTACGTCCAGTTGTCGTGACGGACTAAATGATACAGATGATATAAGAGAGGGATGCGCTGTTGCGTTTATGCTCTCTTTTATGTGATTTAGTAATGTAGACGGTGTCCTCCGCTTGGAGGATGCCGTTTTTTATTGGCTATTAACTTAGTAGTCAGTCAAGCTAATGTTGTCGGATAATTTAGCGACTTTTAAATTTCTACTTCGTTAAAAATGCTCGCCGTAGCTATGGCTATGGCTGTGCTTTTTGCCTTGTATAAATCCAAAATTCATCTAAATTCTATTCGACACTATCAACTTGACTGACTACTTAGG
>CAYLPW010000021.1:3429-33637 GCA_964385665.1 uncultured Saprospiraceae bacterium | reverse complement strand
AGCTTTGAACTTGATTGCCATTAATCGCTTTTTGCTTCTCTAACTCGAAGACTGCTTGTTCTGCTTTTTGCTGTTGTTGCAAGACGCTGTCTCGGTTGTCGCGCAAATTGCGGTGCTGCGCTTGTATGTGTTGGCGGGCTTTTTCTTTTTCGTCCAATAATTCCTCTAACTCGGCTTCCGTTCTCTGTTCTTGCAGCAAGGTGGTTTGGTGGCGGTCGATGGTTTCTTCAAGCGTTGTTAGTTTTTCCTTGGCTTGTTCAATTTGCTGGGCGAGTTGCTGCTGATTTTGTTGGATGTATTGAATTTTCTGCTGTGCCATCTTTTTGTCGTTCTCCATGCCACGGATGCGTCCGACAAAGTTATTGAGTTCGCGCTGACGATCAGAAAGTTCTTTTTCGCCGTCGAGATTGACTTTCTTTTTTGCTTCGAGTTGGCTTTCCAATTGACGCAGTTCAACTTCTCCTTGACTGTATTGGTCGGTGTTTTTTTCGAGTGCCGCTTTCAGTTCATGATGCTGCACTTTGAGCGTCTGCATCTTGAGTTCTGCCAATTCGATATTGAGCGTTTTGTATTGCTCTTTCAACTCAAAGTAGCGACGCGTACGTTTGGCTTGCTTTTCCAGCGTACTTAGTTGCGACGAAATCTCGTACAACAAATCCTCGACGCGCTCCAAATCTGTCGTCGTATTTTTGAGCTTATTCAGCGTTTGTCGCTTCCGTATTTTGTACTTCGAAATACCAGCCGCTTGCTCGAACATCTTGCGTCGCGCATCGTCTTTATCTGCCAAGATATCATCGACCATGCCTAGTGCGATGATCGCATACGAGTTGGAACCAATACCAGTATCCAAGAAAAGCGACGTGATGTCTTTTAGTCGACAAGGGACGTTGTTCAAGCGATATTCGCTTTCGCCACTGCGGTACAAAAGACGAGAGATGGAGACGGTGTTGTAGTCCGTCGGGAGGATGTTTTTGGTGTTCTCGAAGGTTAGCGTGACTTGTGCGAGTCCGCTTTGGCGTTTGTTTTTTGTGCCATTAAAAATGACACTCGACATTTGATCCAAGCGCAATTCTTTGCTTTTCTGCTCCCCTAACACCCACCGAATGGAATCGACGATATTGGATTTTCCTGACCCATTCGGACCCACTACACCGACGACATCTTCATTGAAATGAATGGTGGTATCATTTGCAAAGCTTTTGAATCCCTTGATGTCGAGGCGTTTTAATCGCATGGAAAATAGATATTGTCCCGAAAGCTTTCGGGAGTAGACGCTAGATGTTAGACTATTAGCTGACAGTCAAACACTTATGGAATATGTCTAATATAGAATCATTTTAGTTTATAATCGTGGAGATAAGGTGTTTATATCAAGATTTAAAGGATAAATAGGTAGTCGAAGCGATAGCTCAAAATACTTGCAAATTAGTATGACTAAAGATGCTGTTATAGTTCATGAATCGAATAGCTCACTCCATAACAAAAGCGTACGACTTTAGTCGTACTTATAAAGCGTGGTGTCATCCACTTTTTAGCAAAAATTACCCTTCTGCCTTCATCTGTGGAAAAAACAACACTTCCTGAATCGATGTCTGATTCGTCAACAACATCGTCAAACGATCAATACCAATTCCTAAACCAGAAGTCGGTGGCATCCCATATTCCAAGGCTCGTAAGAAATCTTCGTCCAACGCCATTGCTTCTTCATCGCCACGTGCTGCCAGTTTCAACTGCTCTTCAAAGCGTTCGCGCTGATCAATGGGGTCATTTAACTCTGAATAGGCATTGGCAATTTCTTTTCCATTCACGAATAGCTCAAATCGCTCCACCAAGCCTTCCGTACTACGGTGCTTTTTCGCCAGTGGTGTCATTTCAATTGGATAGTCGGTGATGTAGGTGGGCTGAATCAAATGTGCTTCTACTTTCTCCCCAAAAATCTCATCAATTAGCTTGCCTTTCCCCATCGACGGATCAACTTCAATGTCCAAATCCGCGCACACTTGCAGCAAACCAGTTTCATCCATTTGCGAAATATCAATGTCCGTATATTCTTTGATGGAATCAAACATACTCAATCGGCGGTACGGTCCAGCAAAGTCGATTTCGTGCTCGCCAAACTGCACTTTGGTGCTGCCATTCACTTCCAACGCGATGTACTCCAAGCAATTTTCCACCATTTCCATCATCCAGTCATAATCCTTGTACGCGACGTAGATTTCCATGGACGTAAACTCAGGATTGTGCGTTCTATCCATTCCTTCGTTGCGAAACATCTTGCCAATCTCGTAAACGCCATCGAATCCACCAACAATCAATTTTTTTAAATATAACTCATTTGCAATTCGCATGTACAATGGCATATCCAATGTATTGTGATGCGTCGCAAACGGTCGGGCGGCTGCCCCACCATGTATCGGTTGCAGTATCGGTGTTTCCACTTCTAGCCAACCTTTGTCGTCAAAAAAGCGGCGCATAGCAGAAACAATTTTGCTGCGCTTGATGAAAATTTCACGGAAGTGAGGATTCACGGTCAGATCGACGTAGCGTTGTCGGTAGCGTAGTTCAGGATCGGTGAAAGAATCATAAACATTGCCTTCGTCGTCGCGCTTCACAATAGGTAACGGACGCAGCGATTTACTCAAAAACGTAAACTCTTTGACGTGTAAAGTGGTCTCGCCAGTTCGAGTGGTAAACACAAATCCTTTTACGCCTACATAATCCCCAAGATCCAATAGTTTTTTGAACAAGGTATTGTACAAAGCTTTGTCTTCGCCAGGGGCAATGTCATCGCGAGAAACATAGATTTGCATCCGTCCGCTAGCATCCTGCAACTCTGCGAAGGCTGCTTTTCCCATGATACGCTTCATCATAATACGTCCTGCTAAAGACACATTTTCAAAGGCTGCTTTTCCAGCTTCATCGTCGGTGTAGGCTTTCTTAATATCAGCTACTTGGTGCGTTACTTCATACTGAGCTGCTGGATACGGATCAATACCCAAATCTCTGATTTTGCCCAAATTTTCTCGTCGTACTAGTTCCTGTTCGCTCAACTGCATATTTTCTGTTTAGAGTATGAGAGGCGAGAGAGTGAGAAAGTGAGAGTAAATCAACTCCTTATACTCCTTGTCTCTGCGCTCAAAGACTAATTTTTTCGCAAAAGTACATAACGTACGCGATACCTAACGTGTCTATAAAAAGTTCCGTTCAATTCAATGTTTAGTTTACGTTTTTGAAAGCTGTATTTTTGTCGATATGAAGCAAATTTGGATGGTTTTGGTGGTGCTATTTTACCAATGTAGCAGTGATCGTACAGAAGATGGGTATTCACCAATAGAAGATGTGCCTGATGCGATGCTTATTTTTCAAGCAGAACAACAAGTGGAAGTTTGGATGAACGGGCAGGTTCATACCGTCTCAACTATTGACCTTGCGACCCTTCCTATTGGTGTTTACCGATGGCAGACGAACCGACTGATGAATGAAAAAGATACTATTGGTTTAAAGAGTATTTTGACGAATCAAGAATGGCTGACTTACTCTGGCAACGCCTTTATTTTCCCAAATGACGCACGAACCGATGGACAATTTCATCCTTGTTTTCGCTGTCCACACTCAACTGCTGCTTTGTATAGTCGTTTATGGCTACATTTGCAGGACTATGATCAAGTAGTGGATAAAGACTAGTTGATTAAAAATTTAGATAAAGATGAAATCAGTAAATGGAACGCCCAAAATTGTTGTTTTAGATGGTTATACTGTAAATCCTGGCGATCTGAGTTGGTCGTCTTTGGAAGAGCTGGGTGATGTACAAATTTATGAGCGTAGCAAGGAAGACGAGATCGTAGAACGCTCAAAAGGAGCAGATTTAGTATTGGTCAATAAAGTAGAATTGACAGCAGAGCGGATTGAACAACTATCCGATTTAAAATACATTGGTGTCACAGCGACGGGCTACAACATCGTCGATTTAGAAGCGGCTTCTAAACGCAACATTCCTGTCTGTAATGCTGCCGATTACAGCACGCCAGGTGTAGCACAGCACGTTTTTGCCCTGCTATTAGAACTCACCAACCGAGTAGGCGACCACAACAAAACCGTGCAGGCTGGCGACTGGGCGCGTTCATCTGATTTTAGTTACACCTTGCAGACGCTACCAGAGTTGTCGGGCAAAACGATGGGTATTTATGGCTTGGGAAATATTGGTAACAAAGTGGCAGATATTGCTTTGGCGTTCGATATGAACGTTATTTCTTTACACAAACATCCTGAACGAGATGCACGAGAAGGAGTGGAGTTTGTGGATAAACAAGAGCTATTAGAACGCAGTGATGTACTAAGTTTGCACGCGCCCTTATCAGAAAGCAATCAAGACTTTATCGACGCAGCGAGTTTGCAACTGATGAAACCAACTGCTTATCTTATCAACACTGGGCGAGGTGGTTTAGTGAATGAAAAAGATTTGCGCGAAGCACTTTTGGCTGGTGAAATTGCTGGAGCAGGTTTGGATGTATTGACGAAAGAGCCACCAGCGGAAGATCATCCGCTTTTCCATTTACCGAATTGTATTATCACGCCACATATCGCTTGGGCAACGCAAGCTTCTCGGCAACGCTTATTGGATATTTGCGTAAATAACATCAACGCTTTTCTGAACGGACAGCCACAGAACGTAGTGAATGAAATCGACGCCTCATGAAATATTTCTACCTGCTTGTATTTTTAATTGCTTATTCTTCCCTATCGGCGAATGGAACATGTGCGAACCCAATCGCTCTAAGCTGTGGCGATGCCATCAGCGGTAATACAGCCAATGGAGAAGATAATTATCAAGAACATGGCGGCGGAAACAGTAACTATACAGGTCCTGAATTAGTCTACGAATTTGAGGCAGCAGCAGGGAATGTTACGATCCATATGACTAATTTGTCGGCTGACTTAGATTTGTACCTATTAGATATATGTACCGATCCAGTGGCTGGAGAAATTGAGTTTAGCGAAAACGGTGGAACATTGAATGAAACGATTTCGCTGACGTTGACTTCTGGAGGTACGTTTTATATTATGGTGGATGGGTTTAATGGGAATGTAGGCACATTTGACTTATCATTGAGCTGTACGCCTCTTACTACTACTTGTCCGAACACATTGACTGTCAACAGCAATCCGATAGCGAGTAACACCTATCGCGCCAATACTTCTTTGACTGCTACGGGACGTGTGGCTAATGGAAGTACAGTCAATTTTCGCGCAGGTCAAAACATCACATTGAGTCCTGGTTTTCGAGTCGAGAACGGGGCTACTTTTTCCGCACGTATTCAAGCTTGTCCTGTTGCACGTTTTCCCGAAGGAAATCCAAACCCTCGATCCGTTCGAGTAGCTGCTGCTCCAGATATTAAAGTCTATCCAAACCCAGTCCAAGATCAGGTGACACTGACGATTGGTTTAGATCAAAAAGCGTCGATTGAAATGGTTTTATTGGATCAATTAGGACGACCATTACAGGTAGTTGCTCCTACTTCGCAATCGAAAGGCGTTAGAAAATATGTATTGAATGTCAGTCAGTTAGTAAGTGGTTGGTATAGTTTGAGCATACAGATAGGGAATACTTGGTATCATGAAAAGCTCATAAAGCAATAATCGTGATGAAATTCTGAATACAAGTTTGGTGAATTGTATTGAAAACGCTAATTTTGCGCTCCTTTAGAGAATTTGTATGCTATTGCTGCTGTAACTCTCTAAGGTTCAGTTTCCAATTGATTGGAAGCCGTTATTAAAAGTCTAAAAATATACCGTCATGGATGCCATAAAATTTGTGCAGGATGAGATGTTGAAGGAAACGAACTTTCCAGATTTTCGCCCTGGCGACAACATCATCGTGAGTTATAAGATTATTGAGGGTGCTAAAGAAAGAGTTCAGTCTTTCAAAGGCGATGTGATTCAAATTAAGGGTAAGGGAGCTAATAAAACCTTTACAGTTCGCAAAATGTCGAATGGTGTTGGTGTAGAGCGTATCTTCCCGTTCTCTGCTCCTATTATCGAAGAAATTAAACTACTAAAGCGCGGTAAAGTACGTCGCTCGAAGTTGTACTATCTACGTGGTTTGGTCGGTAAGAAAGCGCGTATCAAAGAGAAGCGTACAGCGAAGTAAGTATCGCTTGGCGGTTTAAAAAATATTGGAAAGCCTTTTATGTCTTTGGACGTGAAAGGCTTTTGTGCGTTGAACGGGTCGCTGGTGATATAGCTTCGTATAAGGTGGTTGTTTATAGCCTACTTCTACGTCATTAGCCTGAGTTCAATTATTTTACGTTTCCTAGAGTGTATATAGCATATATCTAAACGATCGAGCCTATGTCTCCCAAACAACACTTATTACAAGCTGATCCCATTCTGGCTCAACTCATTCCAACCACTTCACCTTTCGACTTTGAGAGTACCAAAAACGTCTTCCACGATCTCATCGGCTGCATTATTGAACAACAAATCCACTACCGCAGCAAACGCAACTTGTACACCAAACGACTAGTACAAGCGGAAATAACAGAACTGACTGTGGACAACTTTGAGCAGTTCGAGGAGAACGGACTAGTCAACCTCAAATTATCCTTACGCAAACAAGAAACACTCTTAGGTGCCCTCGACTATTTTCAACAGCACGCTATCGACTGGCAGCAGCTTTCTGATACAGAAGTCCGCGCTCACCTTAGCGAAATAAAAGGCATCGGGAAATGGACACAAGACATGATTCTGCTGTTTACTTTGGAACGACCCGATATATTTCCAGTTGATGACTTTCGGCTGAAAAAAGTGATGACGGAAAAGTATACCTTAAACTCAGAATCACGTCTCAAAGCGCAACTACTCGAATGTGCAAAACCTTGGCAACCTTATTCGTCTCTAGCAGTTCGATATTTATTAGCTTGAAACGCGGTCAAATTCTCATTCTCTCAAAGTCTCAAACTCTCCAAAAATGAAACGTTCTGGCGCAGCAGATTTAGCCCTCATGGGTGGCGGTATTCCCTCTTGGCTATTTGATCGAATGGTGAAACTCTCCCTGCCTATCGTCGAGTCGATCTTGATGGAATACGGTAAAGCAGAGTTACTACGACGTTTATCCGATCCGTTTTGGTTTCAAAGCTTTGGGGCGGTGATTGGGATGGACTGGAACTCGTCGGGCGTGACGACTGCGGTGACACGTGCCTTGAAACGCTCCTTGAATCCACATTCCAAAACGCTGGGTATCTATGTGTGTGGAGGAAAAGGCAAAACGTCTTTAGCAACGCCCCACGAACTCCTTGACGTAGGCGACCGCACAGGTTTAGATGGCAATTACTTAGCGCGTTGCAGTAAATTGAGTGCCAAAGTGGATAACACCGCCGTCCAAGACGGCTTTCAGTTGTACCTCCATAGTTTTATCGTGAGTGACGAAGGCGAATGGTCTGTCATTCAACAAGGCATGCAACCCAATTCTTCTTTGGCGCGTCGCTACCATTGGCATTCTGGAGCGATTCAGTCGTTCACCAACGAACCGCATACTGCCATCTGCGGCGATCATCAAGGTGATATTCTAAACCTCGTCCATCAAGAAGCGCAACCAACGCAAACGGGTATTTTAGACATTTCTAAAGAACGACCTGCTGCCATCGTACAAGAAGCGATGCACATGAAGCTACCGACTTACTGCGATGTCAAAGCCAAAGATGTCGACCTCAAACGCTTGGGCAGCATTCTCTATCTTGCTCAAGAAAACGAAGTCCACCAATTCGATGAACTACTCCTCCTAAAAGGACTCGGCCCACGCACCATGCAGTCGCTGACCTTAGTGAGTGAAGTCATTCATGGCACGCCTTCTCGCTTTAGCGATCCTGCTCGTTTTTCTTTCGCACATGGTGGCAAAAGTGGTCGCCCGATTCCTGTACCCACCAACGTGTACGACGAAGTGATTGATACGCTCAAAACGTCCGTCGAAAAAGCCAAAATAGGCAACACCGACAAAAACAAAGCCATCAAAAAGCTCACCGAACTCGCCCAAGCTGCCGAACAGGATTTTGTGCCAAACGACCAATTTGATGCGTATGTGGAGAAAGAGCGAAAAGACGCTTGGAAATACGGTGGCCGAACGGTGGATGGATTTGTGGAGAAGTCGAAGGAGGAGGGTAGCAATGGATTATTGTTCTAGCTGTTTTGCCTGAGATCTATATATTTTTCGGCTTTAGCTGAAATCTCTACGTGTCCCTATGGACATGCACTCAGCTCACAAAATACTGAAAACCAACCTGCTATGTGTTCTTCCGAAAGCTTTCGGGATGCCTATGTGTTTCAACTTTGTATAGTAGCTATTCTGTTTTGGATGTTGTCGTTTTGACTTGAGTTCAAGTCAAAAACAGCTAAAAATGACTTGAGCACAGATCAAAATGAGTATTTACTCTATTTTTTTGTTAACTCCTTTTATCTTTGAGATGACAGCGATTAGTACCTAAACCATCCATCAAAAACACAAAACCACTCCCTCCTATGCCTTCCAACGCCCTCGACAATGCTACCTTTCTCATGCTGAATACAGAGATGCATACAGCTATGATCCGTCAATAGATATGGTAAGGCATCGGATGCTTCTTTAAGCATGAATTTTGCACGACGATCTATTCATAGTACTTTGGCATAGTAAAGCATCCGATGCCTTTGACGTACCTTGAATTTCTACCCATACACCTCCAACATCTGATGCAAATCCGCCAGCGTATTTGCCTCCTTCGTCGGCTTATCCTTCCGCCAGCGTAAGATGCGTGGAAAGCGCAAAGCTACGCCAGATTTGTGGCGCGTTGATCGCTGAATGCCTTCAAACGCAATCTCAAAAACATGGGTCGGCGTCACCCCACGTACTGGACCAAAACGGTCGGTCGTGTTGCGGCGCACCCAGTTCGTCACTTCTCGAAACTCTTTATCGGTGAGTCCAGAATAGGCTTTCGTGAAGGGAACTAACGTATCGCCATCCCATACGCCAAAAGTGTAGTCGGTGTAGAGATTGGCGCGTCTGCCAGTGCCGCGTTGGGCGTAGATCATGACGGCATCTATGGTCAATGGATCGACTTTCCACTTCCACCAATCGCCCCGCTTGCGTCCTGATTTGTAGGGAGAGTTGCGACGTTTCAGCATCAAGCCTTCACTGAGATGGAGACGGGCATCGTCGCGCTCTTTGGCGTAGGCTGC
The DNA here is from genome assembly GCA_964385665.1 of uncultured Saprospiraceae bacterium. Taxonomy (GTDB): domain Bacteria; phylum Bacteroidota; class Bacteroidia; order Chitinophagales; family Saprospiraceae; genus JAAUTG01. The sequence continues at coordinate 24,430 of CAYLPW010000021.1, read as the reverse complement.
CCAGCTGTCGTGATCGACGATTTCGGAAAGGAGGAGTGTGCCGTTGGTGTCGTACTTGGCGAGCAGTTGCTCTAGCAATTGGCGGCGTTCTTCCATTGGACGCTCCCGGATGTCTTCGCCTTCCCATTCGATGAGATCATAAACGACCATTACAACAGGTGCAGATTCCAATATTTTTTTGGTGACTTTTTTTCGTCCAATACGCGTTTGTAGCACATTGAACGTCAGTGGTTTGCCATCCTGAAATGGAAGAACTTCGCCATCAATGACCGTGCCATCAGGAATCAGGTCTGGTAAAGCATGAAACTCTGGAAAGCGATCGGTCATCAAGTCTTCGCCACGCGACCAGACAAACAACTCCCCACCGCGCACGATGATTTGTCCACGGATGCCATCCCATTTTCGTTCGATTTGCCACTCATCGACGCTGCCTAAGGTTTCAGGTGCTTCCTCTAGGGCATACGCCAGATAGAAAGGGTAGGGTTTGGAGATATTGTCTTGTATGTTTTCGGAAAGCAAGAGTTCATCGTAAGTCGTACTATCTGGCGTCCAGTCGCCCATGAGTCGGTGCGCGATTACATTGTCTTCGACTTCCAAGTGTTTGGATAGAGCTTTGACGATGAGTTTTTGGGAAACACCTACTCGAAAGCCACCCGTAATGAGTTTGGTAAAAATGAAGCGTTCCATTTCATCTAGTTGTCGCCAAGCAGCGATGACTTTTTCCTTTTTTTCTTCTTCGTCTAGCTTCGACAAGCTGCGGACATAATCAATCCAATAGGTAAAGGAATGGTCGCTTTCTGCCTTGGCTTTAGGTAACAGTAAAGATAGCGTTTCTGCCAAGTCACCAACGACATAATAGGAATCTTCCAGCAACCACAACGGCACCCCACTTAGTTCAGAACACCATTCGCGGAGCGCACTCGTCTTGACGCTTCGTCTGGGTCGGCGTTGGGACAAAATAGCAATTGTCCATAACTTGTCCTGTTCGTCAGCGACTTCAAAGTAATCGACTAAAGCAGCGACTTTGGCATTCGTTTTAGTGGTCTGATCTAGCTGTTTGAATAGTTGGGCAAAATCCTTCATAAAGAAGAAACTTCATTCCGATGCTCATGTTCAGATGCGGGTTCATTCAAAATGTTTCCACAGTATTTGCAGAAGGTGGCGTCGTCGTCGTGTCCTTCGCGCGCACAGTAGCGACAGGTTTGTGTATTTCGTTGGGCAGCTTTTGACTTTTGAATGATCTCAGAAGAAACAATACCCGTAGGAACAGCGATAACGGCATAACCCAGTACCATAACGACTGCTGATAAAAACTGCCCCAATCCAGTACTCGGCGTAATGTCTCCAAATCCAACGGTTGTCAACGTCACTACTGCCCAATAAACACTTGTTGGGATACTCGTAAAGGGCGAACCTTCGTAGTTCCCTTCTACTAGATACATGATCGCACCAATAATGGTAACAACGATGACAATAAAAAACAAGAAAATAGAGATTTTGACCCGACTCGCTTGCATCGCCCGCATGATAATCATGCCTTCGGACATAAAATGACCCAATCGAAAGATGCGGAACACACGCAACAGGCGTAGCGCACGAATAACGAGTAAAGATTGTGTACCGATGAAAAAGAAACTTAAATAGGTGGGGATAATCGCCAGCAAGTCAGTAACGCCAAAAAAACTGGTCGCATATCGCAGTGGGTAGCGGACACTGTATAAGCGAAGGATATATTCTATCGTAAAAATGATGGTGAATAGCCATTCTAATACATAGAAAATCTCGCTATATTTCCACTGAATACTAGAGACACTTTCCAACATGACCGTCAGTACACTAGCTATGATGAGCAGCATGATAATGACATCAAATCGCTTCCCCCATTTGGTGTCTGCTTCAAAGATGATTTCATGAATTTGATCTCTCCGCCTATTTTGATCCTGTATATTCATTGTGCTATAAAATTATAGAACCATTGCAATTATCTCATATCGTAAAATACTATTATTGATATATGATTCATAATCACTGGATATGTCAACAGTTCAATGGTCGTCAAGATAAAGAGTTCAAATCAAAGATTCATGAATATCAATTCTTTAGCGTAGATTTGCGCTTTGAAAACGATACCTACCCGAATAAATTGAGTTAGCTGTTCTTCTACGCATTAGCTAGTGCAGCACTTTCCTTAACTAAATACGCAAACAAGCAATACACACAAAACACATGAGAACCCGAAACTATACATGGTTGTATATTTTGTTCGCCGTTTGGACAGTGAGTTGCGTATCGCATGAAAAACTCGTCCTATTCGGAAAAGAAAACGTCTCCCAAAAAGAGTTGGGTCAATTTGGGCGTACTATTGATACCGTAACCTTGAATGGTCGAATCGAACCTGTCTTAAAGCAAAATGAACTGCGCGTCAAACCAGACGATATTCTCTATATATTTCTCTATAGCACCGATCCAGAAGTGGCTGCTCCATACAACATTGTTCCTGGCGAACAACAGCGCAACAACGTAGACGAGATCACACAAGGTTATTTGGTCGATGCAAAAGGTTACATTGACTATCCGAATGTAGGACGCGTATTCGTCAGTGGTTTGACGCGAGCAGAGATAAAAAGTAACTTAGAGAAGCGCTTATCAGAGTATGTAGAAAATCCAGTCGTAAAGGTGCGTTTCCTCAATTTTCAGGTATTTGTAATGGGAGAAGTACGACGACCTGGCGTGTTTCAATTTCAGGATGAGAATGTCACCATATTAGAGGCATTGTCCTATGCAGGCGACTTTAATGAACTGGCGAACCGAGAGAAAGTAATGGTCATTAGAGAGCGCAATGGAGAGCGAGAATATACACAACTCAATCTACTGACAACGGAAATTTTTGATTCTCCGTTTTTATATTTAGAACAAAATGATGTGATCTATGTGGAACCGCTAACTGCCAAAACCTCTGGTGTAGTCAGTTCGCCATTGCGCTATCTGAATATTGTAGGAACAGTGATCGGAACGGTAGTCGGTGCCATTTTAATTGTAGAACGATTGAGTGAGGGATCTTAATTGGAGTTTTGATCCTTTCGATTGATTTTGAAATAGTCTATGGGCTCAATTAGAGAGTAGGAAATAATAGTATGTCCAGTACAACAAACAAATCAGAAAATATTAGCATCAGTTCTCCGATTGCGAGGACGAGCTTACAATGGCGCGCGCTAGGTTATCGCTTTTTACGCAACTGGTATTGGTTCGTCTTGAGTCTGCTGAGTATTGCTTTTTTAACTTGGTTATTTTTGCGATCTGCCTCACCCACCTATTTGGTAAAAGGAACATTCTTGCTGCGAGAAGAGCAGTACAATTCTAGCTTTTCACAAGACGTAGGTATTGTTATCGAAACACATGGAGCGCGATTGCAGCAGATGTTTCTAGATCAAACGCAGATGATGAAGTCGCTGAGTGTTATGCGCCAAGTGGTTGATTCGCTAGGATTGGATGTTCAGTATTATGTAAGTGGTCGCCTGAAAGATGCTGAACTCTACAGAAATGAAGTACCGCTGCGAGTCAGCAGTCTGACCCCTGCTAGACTCTTGTATGGTCGGCAAATTGATGTCGTACCTATCGATGAAAAACGATTCGGTATCCTACAAACAGAAGGGGACACTTCGCAACATCGCTATGACATTCCTTTCGACTACAAACAAGTCAAACTACTCGTCGAAAAAACTGGTGAGCCTCAGAAATTCAATCATTATAAGGTTTACTTCCGTAATCCTATTCAGGTAGCACGCAACTACTCTAGGAAGATCAATTTTACGCCTGTTTCGAATTCCTTTGTTATAGCTGCTACTTTGGTGGATGAAAAACCGAATAAGGCCATCGACATCATAGAAACGCTATTGCATGTATACAACACAACAGTCGTAGAAGACAAAAATAAGGTAGGACAAAACACACTTGGTTTCATTGAGGAGCGGCTTCTCGAAATGGAGGAAGAACTGTTCACCGTTGAAAGAGAAGTAGAGCAGTACAAACAACGAGAAGAGATTCCACTAGAACTAGCTACGCGGACGCAACTACTATTGTCTGATATAGCTGAAATCGAGAAGCAAACATTAGCATTAAGCTTAGAGATTGAACTGCTGGATAACTTTCAGAATAGTTTTCAAGAAAATATAGATGTCTTCGAGTACCTACCAGTCTCTAATGAAATCAGTAACAGTGCTGTATCAGAACTCTTTTCAACTTACAACGAGTTGATTTTGGAGCGAGAACGTTTGTTACAAAATGCGAAACGCAGCAATCTAGTTGTACAGAACATTGAAGAGGAAATTGCCAATATGCGCTCGAATATCGACAATGGAATGGCGATCCTAATCGGGGAAAAACGCAAACAGCTACAGCAACAGGAAACTCGATTGCGTCCGTTTCAGCAGCGCATCGTGGAAGTACCACGTAATGAGCGAGAGTTGTTTGACATTGAACGGCAAAAACTAGTCAAGGACGAATTGTATCGCTTCTTATTACAAACAAGAGAAGAGACACGTCTTGCCATTGCGACACAAGTGCCAGATACTAAGATGGTGGACGAACCGATGTTGCAAAATTTAGTATTTCCTAAAATTCCTCAAGTTGCTCTGTTCGCATTCATCTTAGCGATGCTGTTTCCGGCAGGCATTCTATTTGTACGAGAAAGCACCGATAATAATATCTACAACGAAGGGGACATCAGTCAGATGACGAGGACACCTTTCCTGGGCGTTATTGGACAGTCTAGAAGCAAAAAACCAGTGGTCATACGTCGCAGTAGTCGTTCTGCTGTTGCGGAAATGTTCCGTTTGGTGCGTACCAATTTGCAGTTCCTACTTGGAGCGGATACCGATGAAGGGAAAGTTATTCTCATTACTTCGGCAAAAAGTGGAGAAGGAAAAACATTCATTGGCTTGAATTTAGGTTTGAGTTTGGCTTTTTCAGGGAAGCGTACCGTCATTGTAGGTACAGATTTGCGCAAACCGAAACTGACAGCTTACATAACGGGAGAAAAATCAACTGAAGGCTTGTCTAATTATTTAGTAGGACAAAAATCGCTAGATACCTTGGTACAGCCCTCAGGCATCGACGAGAACTTTTTCTATATCGGTTCTGGTCCTCTACCTCCCAATCCAGCAGAACTCTTGATGCAAGATCGCATGAAAGAATTGCTGGTATACTTACGTGCAAATTACGACACGATCATCATCGACATATCGCCTGTTGGTCTGGTCACGGACGCCTTATTGCTACAAGAAGAAGTAGACGCCAGTATATTCGTGACACGTTTTAAAGTGACGAAAAAAGGCGCGCTTTACATCATTGATGATATCTATCGAAACAATAAATTGCCCAATCCATCCATCATTTTGAATGGAGTAAAACGCAGCAAAGCCTATGGCTATGGCGATGGTCGATACAGCTATGGCTATGGATACGGTTATGGCTATTACGAAGAAGAAAAAGCAGATACACTGTGGAACAAGTTGATCAGAAGAGAGAAGTAGCTGCACATCGAAGTGAGGAGGTTTGGGATGAGGTCATCACACCCAAGAAACCTGTATTCGATTTGAAGCTACGCGAAGTTTGGCAGTATCGCGACTTGCTATACTTAATCGTCAAACGCGACTTCATTGCGCTGTACAAGCAGACGATATTAGGGCCACTTTGGTTTTTTATTCAACCATTGTTAATGTCTTTAATGTTTACGGTAGTGTTCGGTAATATTGCAGGCATCGCCACGGATGGTATTCCGAAAATGCTATTCTACCTGTCTGGTTTCACTATTTGGTCTTACTTCGCGGAGGTATTCAAAAAGACTGCGACTACTTTTAAAGACAATCAGAATCTGTTCGGTAAAGTCTATTTTCCGCGTGTCATTGCGCCCATTTCGATCACACTGACGAATGTGTTGCGTTTCTTTATTCAGTTGTCGCTGTTTCTAGGCTTTTACTTTTATTTTATGTCGAAAGGTGTTGATTTACAACCAAATAGCTATCTACTGTTGACGCCTGTTTTGATGCTTCTATTAGCCATGATGAGTATGGGAATGGGGCTGATGGTCACTTCACTGACTACAAAGTATCGCGATCTAGTTTTTCTGTTACAATTTGGCGTTCAGATGGCGATGTACGCCACGCCAGTCATCATTCCACTATCCGAATGGTTGGACAAATTTTCGAGCTATAAATGGATTGCTCTAATCAATCCAGTCACGCCTATTATCGAAACGTTTCGCTATGGTTTCATCGGAAAAGGAGCATTTCAAGATACCGAATTGCTTGGGCAGTTTTTGGGCTACAGTTCTATTTTTGCTGTAGTTGTCTTTGTAGTGGGCATTGCGATTTTCAATCGTACCGAGAAGAATTTTATGGATACTGTTTAATATGAATTATGAATCATAGATAATGAGTTATGGATGACAAAATGATGACTCATAGTTCATGACCCATAAACTACAAACCATGAGTAAGAAAGTGATACAAGTCGAGAATATGTCTAAAATGTACCGCTTAGGAGAAGTAGGGACAGGTACGATTTCGCATGACTTGAATCGGTGGTGGCATCGGGTGCGAGGGAAAGAGGATCCGTATTTGCAGATTGGGCAAGAAAATAAGCGAGAGGAGGAGAACAAGAGCAATAGTTATGTTTGGGCATTGCGCGACTTAGATTTTGAGGTGCGGTCTGGGGAAGTTTTGGGCATCATCGGGAAGAATGGAGCTGGAAAAAGCACCCTATTGAAAATATTGTCGAAAGTAACAGGGCCGACTACTGGAACGATAAAAACAAAAGGACGTGTCGCTTCACTATTGGAAGTAGGTACGGGTTTTCATCCTGAATTGACTGGACGTGAGAATATTTTTTTAAATGGCACTATTCTAGGTATGACGCGTGCGGAAGTGCGTAGAAAGCTAGATGAGATTGTTGCCTTTGCTGGTGTGGCTAAGTATTTAGACACGCCTGTGAAACGCTATTCTTCTGGAATGAAAGTGCGACTAGGATTCGCCGTGGCAGCACATTTGGAACCAGAAATATTGATCGTCGATGAAGTATTAGCGGTTGGTGATGCTGAATTTCAACAAAAAGCAGTTGGGAAGATGCAAGAAGTAAGTCAAGGTGAAGGTCGAACCGTGCTTTTTGTAAGCCACAATATGGAGTCAGTCAAGCGACTTTGCAATCGAGGTATCATCATGGAATATGGTCGTATCGTTCATAAAGACGACGATATGCGCAACCTAGTCAATACTTACTTGGGTTTTAATGCAGACACCCGAGTAGAATGGCAAAATGATGGCAAACAACACGCGCACCCCAACTTTCAGCCGTGGCGTATTTGGTTGAGTGACAAACAGGGGAAAACACTTCATACACATATTAGCCAATCTACAGATATATTTGTCAATATAGATTTTAAAATCGATCAGTTGGACAGTAGCTTGCTAGTCGGGTGTCGACTATTTACAGTAAACGGCGATCCGCTTTTTACGACATTCGCTACCGATACGCACCCCGACCAATGGCCTGTACTTCGAGCAGGTGGTAATAGCTTGCGGTTTCAATTGCCACGTCGATTATTGAATAAAGGGAAGTACAAACTAGCCTTGGCAGCACGGATGCACAACAAAGAATGGTTTATGATGCCAAGCCGAACGGATGTTGCCATCTTTTTTGAAATCAGCGATTTGGATAACGACAGTCCTTATTATTTAAAAGCGAGACCCAATCTATTAGCGCCTGTTTTGCAGTGGGAACAAACTACTAAATAGCAAATGCCTCTACTTTCCATTCTCACACCTGTCTACAATCGTGAAGCGTACATCGGCGCAGCTATCGAAAGTGTGCAGCAGCAAGGTATTTCGGATTGGGAAATGATTATTGTGGATGATGCGTCGACAGATCGAACAGTGGAGGTGGTGCAAACCTACCAAGCAAAAGATGATCGGATTCAACTGATTCAGAAAGCAGAAAATTCGGGAATTTCTGCGACTCGAAATCGAGGGTTGGACGTGGTGAATGGAAAGTATATCGTTATGTTGGACTCGGACGATATTTGTTTTCTCAATCGTTTTGAGCAACAGGTTTCATTTTTGGAAAAACATCCTGAAATTGGCGTACTTGGCGGCTGGGCGAAACACATTGGTACTAGTAATCGGCAATTTACGCCAGAGGCTGAAGATGGTGTTTTGCGCGCCCGTAGTTTATATCGTTGTCCCTTTGTTCATTCTAGTACAACGGTACGGACGGCAGTCATTCAAGAACATCATTTGCGGTACAACGAAGCTTATCCTGCCGCCAATGACTACAACTTTTGGGTACGCATATTGCCACATACACGCGTTCATAACTTACAAGAATATCTAGTGGGTTATCGTAAACATCCACAGAATATTTCGCGCACACATCAATCCGAGCAGCAACATTTACGACAAGAAACTAGTCGATTAGCCTTTCAGTTACTGTTAGATTGGCAATTACCTACAGAAGTGCATACACCTTTTTTTCATCTATTGGCTTACGATCAATTAAAAGAGGAAGCGCTACCACTATTAGAGAAAACATTTGAACAGTTTTTAGCCCAACTGGCACAGTATCCTGAAATAAATAGCAACTACCTTCGTCCCATTTTGTACAAAAAATTTATGGACGCTTTTCAGATCGCTGATATACCAACGGCAGTTCGCGCTGGATTTGTGCGTCGTCAGCGAGCATGGCAACAGCTACCTTTTCGACAATATGCTGGTACATATGCTCGCTTGTTGGGGAAGGAATTGTTGCGCACCTCGAAGCGGCGATAAGCTTAATACTTTGACATCAATTTATCTGCATAACACCATAGCCACCGTTCGCCAGATTCAGCAGAAGCGATGACTGGGTGTGTAGTTGCTTGAAAGTGTTTCGTCGCGTGTTGGTTTGGTGAAGAATCGCAGCACAGCGTGACGCCACAGGTCTGGCAGGTTCGTAAATGTACCCATGTATCACCTGTTTTCTGGCATTCTTCGCAGACTTGTTCTTTGGAAGCTTTGATTTTTTCGACCGTGGTGATGTGTTGGCATTTCTTTGTTTTCATCTGTTCGTATTGAATTGGGTGGAAAGCAGGTCGTCGTGGGAAACGACAACCTGCTATGCTCACTATAAAATCGAATGTTCAATATAGTTCTTCTTTTCTGGATAGTCAGTCGTATAGTGCAAACCTCGGCTTTCGCGCCGCATGGCTGCCGAGCGACCGATCAAATAACTCACCGTAATCAGATTACGTAATTCACAAAGCTGAGGCGACACGAGATTGTTTTTGTACAATGTTTCCGTCTCAATATGCAACAAATGCAATCGGTCGAGCGCGCGTTTCAAGCGTACATTGGAGCGTACAATACCGACATAGCTACTCATGATTTCCTTCGCTTCCTTCATGCTTTGGGTCAGTAAAACGCGCTCTTTCGGTTCAGTGGTGCCTAAGGTTTCCCAATCAGGAATATTGACTTGCCACCCTAAATCGTCTATTCGGTCAATCACGTCTTCATGGATACGGTGAGCAAAAACTAAAGCTTCCAACAAAGAATTGGATGCTAGTCGATTCGCGCCATGCAGTCCTGTGCACGTACATTCTCCACAGGCATATAAATTGATGATAGAACTACATCCTTTCTCATCCACTTTGATGCCCCCACAAACGTAATGACACGCTGGCACGACAGGAATCATCTGTTGCATCGGATCAATACCAATACTCATACACTTATCATAGATCGTCGGAAAGTGAGCGATAAAATCTTCTTTATCTAAATGTCGACAATCCAAAAACATACTTTCATCCCCTCGCTTTTTCATTTCGTTGTCGATAGCACGCGCCACAATATCTCGTGGTGCTAAAGAGGCGCGTTCGTCGTAGTCGTTCATGAACTCTTCACCTTCCTTGCTCTTCAAAATCGCGCCATGTCCACGTACCGCTTCGGAGACCAAAAACGATGGATTTTCGCCAGTAGGATTATAAAGTGAAGTGGGATGAAACTGGATGAATTCCATATTTTCTATGTGTCCTTTCGCTCGATAGACCATCGCTATGCCATCACCTGTTGCAATGACAGGATTGGTGGTACTCCGATAGACTTGTCCTCCGCCGCCAGCTGCCATGACGGTTACTTTGGACAGAAACGTTTCGATTTCTTGTGTTTGTTTGTTCAACGCATATGCCCCAAAACATTGAATATCAGGTGTTAGTCGCGTCACGTTATGCCCTAGATGATGCTGCGTGATAACATCAATGGCGAAGTAGTGTTCTAGTATTTCAATATTCGGCAATTGATCGGCACGTGCCATTAAGGCGCGTTGTATTTCCCAGCCAGTGAGGTCTTTGAAATGCAAAATTCGATTTTCAGAGTGTCCGCCTTCTTTACCCAAATCATACTCCTCCGAGTTTTTTTCTTTATCAAAGCGGGTGCCCCACTCAATGATTTCTTGAACTCGTTTTGGTCCTTCTGTTACCACGATGCGCACCACCTCTTCATCGCACAGTCCTGCGCCAGCATCCAATGTGTCTTCTACATGTTTCTCGAACGAATCGACTTCAAAATCCCAAACGGCTGCCACGCCGCCCTGCGCATAACTCGTATTACTTTCACCTTCGTTGACTTTCGTCAAAATAGTAATGCGCATTTCTGGACGGTCTTCTGCGATCTTGATACCAGTTGTAAGTCCAGCGATGCCTGATCCGATGATGAGTACATCTGTTTGATTGGTCATAGTTTGTGTTGGTTTGAGCAGTGTGATTTAAATTTTCAACAGAAAATAGTAAATAGAACAGTTATAGAAAAGTTGGGTTGAGCTTAAAATTCTCTTTTCGCTAGTACCTTTTGCATACTCGTTTTTTAATTAAAAGCTGAACACGAAGAACGCTTCACGGTTGCTACATAAAACGCACAATAAGAGAATCTATGCTAAGTGTTTGTACCATTGTCAAAGGAAGAAATACCCAATTGAGCAACCTCATCTGGGGCTTACAAAACAACTACATTCAGCCGGACGAATTGATAGTCGTTTCGATGAATGAGGAAGTACCGCAAGACCTCCCTGATACAGCATTTCCTATTCGGACATTTCAGTTGACTGATGAAACCTGTACCCTCCCTCTAGCAGCAGCTCGCAATTTCGCTGCGCGACAAGCAAGGAATCATCAAATGATCTTTCTAGATGTCGATTGTATCCCTAAGCGATGCCACTTGAAATGGATGAATGACTTCCTAGACGAAACAGGTGGCTTAGTCATGGGCGAAGTACGCTATCTACCAGAACATCCACTCGACCAGTTGCAAGATGCCAAATTGTTAGAGCGGTTGGCAACTCCACATCCACGACGACCATACCTATACAAAGGTAGCTTGCTTTCTTCACGTGACTATCACTTATTCTGGTCACTTAATTTTGGGCTGGATCGAAACACTTTTGAAAAGATTGGTGGATTCGATGAAGAATTTAGCGGCTATGGTGGAGAAGATACTGATTTTGCATTTAGTGCAGAAGCGAAACGTATTCCTTTTCATCTAGGTGGTGCTATTGCTTATCATCAGCACCATCCAACTTATGATCCACCTTTGCAACATCTGGAAGACATTGTTAAAAATGCGAATCAGTTCTATAAGAAATGGAATCGTTGGTGTATGGAATCTTGGTTGGAAAAATTTAATACTCATCAATACATTAGCTGGCAAGCCGATCAAACAAATCCAATTCAAGTGCAAAGAGCGCCTACTGAAGAAGAAAAGGTAGCGGCACTGGTGCAGTGATAGATTGAGCATTTATTTTGTTCTCATTCCTAACTAGCTAATGCCATACGACTCACCCGATTCGTTAGTGGAAAAACATCCGCTTGTGCTTGCTGCTCAATGCGTTGTACGACCTGTTGAAAGTTTCTGTTGGCTTTGAAAGTAGCCCAGCGATCGTTCGGTAGTGCTAAGGCACGTTCCAACAAATCATTCCACTCCTGCAGTTGTGGAAACTGATAGTTAATTATACCTGCTTGCAGCTTCTCTAAGGCTTGTGCTTTGCACACCTGTTCCTCAAAAGGTCGATATTCTGGTAAACAGATGTACCTAGCATCGGCAGTGGCTATCTCCATCATCGTGTTTGTGCCAGCACTTCCGACGACAACATCCGCAGCTCGAAGATATGGAAAGGTGTCTTCTACATGTCCCATCGTTCGCAAATTGGGGAGAGGAGGGGTAGTCACCGCAGAGCGATATGTTCCGACTACTGTCCAATCGTGTTGAGGATAAGTTTCTGCTAAAAAGTACAACTGTTCTCCTCGAAATGCATGACCACCTGTACCATTAATGAGTACTATATTTAAGCGATCAGTGTCAAAACTGCATACTTTTTGAGCCTCTTCTCTAGAAAGCTCTCTATTGATATAGCGTGAGAAAAATCCAGTATACACTGTTTTCTCTCTAATCCAATTTGGAGTATGTCCGTCTTCTACTGCCTTTGGAAAAGGCGCGATGATAAATTCTGCACTTTTGAATGCTTGCTCGTGGGCTACATCTTCTCGATAGCCATGCAGCCGTACAACTACTGTTGGGATACTCAATAATCGAAACAACTGAGTTGCCTCACAGGATAGATCGACCACCACTAAATCAGGCTGTGTATCCACTGCCCATTGTGTCAGTTTTGCCATTCTATTACGCACTTCTTTAACGTTCGTGGGTGCATAGTGAAAAACATCTGGCGTATCGAAACTCATTCGTGCAGTCCGTCGCTCGGGTACATCCATAGGCAACGTTACTAATTGATAGTCCGTAGAAGTAGCATCAAAATGTTTTGTTGCAGAGGTCAATACATGTACCTCTGCGTCGATAGAATCAATAATTTGTTTGGCGCGCGTCGCATGACCACTACCGTGATGATGTACGTACAGCCCGATAACTGGTCGCTTTTTCATAAGTTGATTTTTTATTTTCCATAGGAATAACTGTCGCCTCAGAGGTGGATCGCTGGCGAAGCAACTGATAATAGAGTCCCTCGTAGTCGTCAATCATACGATCTACTTTGAAGTGGCGGATGATATGTGTTCGACAAGCTTTCCTATTCACCACATGGCTGCGTTGCATGGCAGCTGCCATAGCACCAGTGTCTCCTTTTGGGACAATAAAGCCACAGTGGTGATTAACAATTTCACACGCTGCCCCACTATCGAAAGCGACTACAGGGGTACCACACGCTAAATATTCAGTCAATACTAGTCCAAAGGGTTCGTCCCAAAGCGAGCTAAATAGGGCTACTTGTGCTTTACCAATCTCTCTACTAATCTCCTGATGGTTCATATGCCCTAAATGCTGGATGTGGTCGTCTAGCAGAGGTACGATACTTTCAGTGTAGTATTTTTTGTCATAAATAGCACCAATCAGGTTAAGTTTAAAACCAGCTTTCTTTGCTGCTTCTATGGCGAGGTGTGGTCCTTTTTCTGGACAAAACCGTCCAACCCAAACTGCTTGTTTTTCTTCCGCTTCTGCGCTAAATGTCCACTGCTTAATATCTACACCATTGTAAACGGTCGTATAATCTTTAACAAAAGGAGACCACTGTTTGCCTAAAGAATCAGAGACGGAAACGAATGTGCCACCTTTGTATTTGCTACCCGTCAATACACCACTTTGCAAAGAAGGAAACGGCGGCGTATGTAGTGTGGTGACGAATGGGCATTTAGATAAGTGCGCTAATGAAGGAGGCAGATAGTGCAAAGAGTTGTTGTGGATAATGTCGTAATCGCTATCTATCGCCCTCAAGACTACATTCATATAAGCATGATGAATGTTCATAAAATGCTGATTGAAGTCTGGATGATCTTCAAATACATCTGTCGTATCGTTCATGTTGATTTTTCCCAACTCTAACGGCATAACATTGAAACGTTCGTCAGAACCTTCTAAGGCAAATAAATCAACTTGATGTCCTTTTTCTTGTAACTTTCGTGCGAGTACATGTGTATGCATCTCTAGACCACCCAAAAAAGGTTCTTTAATCGGATGTTTAAGATGCGCAATGATCCCAATTTTCATAAGTGACTTCGTTTATGGTGAAGCGATTGCCAAACGGTTACAACTACCCATTTTCCGATGAGACATAGAGCTGCCTGGTTGACTATGAGTCAACTATATAGCTCGGTTTCTATCGACTTTTTAAATGGATGGTTGGTCGTTTCGACAGCTTGCTTACTGTGTGTATATAAGTGCCAATTGTTTAAATTTGAATTATACGTTTGTGTTCGCTAGATTAAATGAAATCTACTTATTTACTGATATGAAATCAATAATATGACAAGGTAATAGAGGATTTATCCATCACTAAAATCAAATTTGCTAACAAAAACGACGACAATGAAAATAGTATTTGCCACACGTAACGCAAACAAGGTAAGGGAGGTCAATCAGCTGTTAGGTGACGCTATTCAGTTAGTGGGATTGCAAGCTATCGGTGCTCACGAAGAAATTCCTGAAACCCAAGATACCATCGTGGGAAATGCCTTGCAAAAAGCGCGATATATACATAACCATTACAAAGTTGATTGTTTTGCTGAAGATAGTGGACTGGAAGTAGATGCTTTGGGGGGCGCGCCAGGTGTACACACGGCGTACTATGCAGGTCAGGAGCGCGATGCCGACGCCAACATGCAAAAAACGCTAGATAGGTTAACTGAAAGTGCGGATAGAGGCGCGCAGTTTCGGACTGTTATTGCTTTAATATTGCACGGTAAAGAATATACGTTTGAAGGCATAGCTAGAGGGATGATTGCACAGCAAAAGATGGGAGAAAATGGGTTTGGATACGATCCCATCTTTATCCCAGAAGGAGAAAGTCGAAGCTTTGCACAAATGACAGCAACAGAAAAAAACGCGATTAGTCATCGCTCGAAAGCGGTGCAGCAGTTGAAGGCGTTTTTGGATGGCTACGAACAGTAGAACTTAAATCTACTCCCTCCAGCAACGATTATGACTCAGAAGCAACGTTTGGATTGGCGAAAAGAAATATTCTTTACGTTATTGATAATGGACTTGTTACCTAGTAGCTGATTATGGCGGGGCGGAGCAAATTTTGTTTTGAATAAAGTTTGCCCGTTGTAGACAATCAAGACGCTTCGTAACGACTCTATTAGGTAGCTACCTCCCCAAGCTGTTGGTAGGTCTCGGAGATAGATAGCAGATGAGAAACATAAAATAATTAAATTGACTCCGAACGTTTTCTGGAGTAAGTTGATCATCGAACTCCGACTAAGAAGGAAAGAATTTTCCAATCTACTTGATTGTCTATCTACTTTTGATAGACTCATTTTGATGATAAAAAAACGAACTATTTTGAGAATTTTTATCCTTTTATTGTGCTGTTCTCAGCTGACAGCTCAGTTTTATGACCGCTTTTCAGCTGATTTTCAAGTAGGCAATCATTTGTTGCTCAACCCCTTAGTGGGTGGTATTAATACACCTCAATTGTCCAAAGCCGACTTTAATAATGATGGGATCGAAGATTTATACATTTTTGATCGAGCAGCAAATGTTCACTTGTGTTTTTTGCACGATGGCGTCGTCGGTAGTTCTAACTACACGTTCGCACCACAGTATGCACAACACTTCCCACCATTGGAAGACTTCGTTCTATTGCGCGACTATAACAGCGATGGGGCGGTGGATATTTTTTCCTATTCGGATACGCCCGGCATCAGTGGGATAACAGTTTTTGAAGGTTACTATGAAGGGAATACTCTGCTTTTTCGACGCTATCCATTTCCTACCACTCAAGATTTTCAGGTGATCTATTTCCCCTTGCGCAGTGGTACATTGACGCCGCTGTATGTTGCACTCAATGACTATCCAGCAGTAGATGATATAGACGAAGACGGTGATTTGGATATTTTGACCTTCAATGCTTCTGGTGGTTATTTAGAATACTACATTAACCTCTCGGTAGAGCGAGGCTATGGATTGGATAGTCTGATCTATGCAGTAGATGACTTGTGCTGGGGTGGTTTTTTTGAAAGTGGCATTACGCCAGCAGTAGATTTGTCGGAAACGCCAGGACTCTGCTTTGACGCTAGTCAGCGGATTGAGAGTAGACATGCTGGCTCTACGGTCTTAAGTTTATCGCTAGATGCTGATTGCGATAAGGAAGTCCTACTGGGCGATTTATCATTTGATAACTTGATCGCCTTATATAATGGAGGAGACTGCGAGGAAGCCTGGATCAATGACCAAGATATTAACTTTCCGAGCTACGACACGCCCGCTACTATTGACGTTTTTCCAGCTGCCTATCATTTAGATTTAGACAACGATGGCAAGCGTGATTTGGCAGTTGCACCTAATGACGCAGACAATACAGAAGACGTCAATTCCATTTGGTTTTACAAAAATATAGGTACAGATGAGGAGCCAGAGTTCGACTTACAAACTACTTCATTTTTGACAGAGACGGTATTGGATTTGGGTAGTGGTACACGCCCTACGTTTTTCGATTATAATGCAGATGGATTGATGGACATCGTAGTCGGTACAGTTGGTTATTTTGTGAACGCTGGTCGTCGAGATGCGCGACTATTTCTGTTCGAGAATACTGGAAGTTCCACTACACCCAGTTTTCAACTAGTGAGCGAAAACTGGCTCAATTTTAGTCAGTTCAAGGATGATTTTGGTAGTTTTTCGCCAGCTTTTGGTGATTTGGACAACGATGGTGATCAAGATCTACTAGTTGGAGAGGTAACAGGGAGTTTGTTTTATGTCGAAAATTTAGGAGGAGAAGGTCAGCCATTTCGCGCTGGCAGCATTCAACCGAACTATGCCAATATTGATATTGGTTCGACTAGTGCGCCTGCTATTGTTGATGTCAATCAGGATGGTAAAATGGACTTGTTGATTGGAGAGCGAAACGGTAATATCAACTTTTTTCCCAATATTGGGACACCCGAACAAGCTCAATTTGAGGCAGAAGTAGCAAACGCGCCTAATTTACAAATAGTAGGACGCATTGATGCGCGAGAACCTGGTTTTATCACTGGTTGGAGTACCCCGACTGTAGTGGAAACATTAGACCGTAGAGTCATCGTGACTGGCACTTCTAAAGGGCAACTAGAAAGCTATGTGTTGCCCGACCAAAATTTTGATGCAGCGTTCGTTCAAGAAGCTACTACCTTAGGAAATATCGCAGAAGGCAAACGTAGCTCAGCAGCTTTTGCCGATCTCAATAATGATGGAAAAGCAGAAATGCTCGTTGGCAACTTCCGAGGTGGTTTGGCTTTGTATACGACCGATTTTGTAGTAGATGAAAGAGTGAGTACAGAAACGATTCCAACGGCTAGCGACTTTCAAGTCTTTCCGAACCCAACGCACGACTGGATACAGTGGAAGGGTGGACAGCTAATAGATGAGATTCGGGTTATTAATAGTCTAGGACAAACTATCTTGAAGCAGGCTATTGCTGGTGGAGAACAGTCTTTGAACTTACCTACTGACTGGAGTCGAGGGGTGTATTGGTTGCAGTTTTTACGAAAAAAAGAGGTGATCGACGTGGAGTCTGTTCTGTTGGAATAGGAGAGGTAGTATTTAAAAAACGAAATAATGGTGAATGTTTGAGTTTATATAAACAAGCTGTCCAGTGGACAGCATAGAAAAGCTTTTACTGATACAGAAAACGTGTATGTTCCTTGAGGAGTCAGCCCATATTCTGAAAGTCTTCTGGCTGTTCTACTACACACTGCTCACTGTTCATTGTCAAATTGTACCGCATAAAAACGATTATTCAATGCCAAGCCAGAGCGATTGTACAGAAATAAAATATGTGCCATGCCGCGTTCTGACTTATACAAACTCAATAGCTTCGCGTATTGCCAATGCGTGAAATTGCCTTTCGGTTGAAAGTAGGCAACTTTTCCCCAATCCGCACCGAAGGCTTCTTCAACTTCATCTTGTGCTAACTCATGGACGGAGAGTGGTAAGCTATTGTCGTCGTTAGTAGCAAGGTGAGTCAGTAGGCGAGTGAACTGAAGATTGGGAAATTGATGCATAATGTTATTAGCGTCATAATCTTCTAAGATATAGCGAATCTCCAGCTTCTCTTTACGCGACCGAATAGCAAAATCGTAGCCTTCCACATCGTTTTTAAGAATCATGACATCTTTGTAGCCAGCATCCATTGGCTCGACTAGCGTCAAACTCAATTGATCTAGTTTTGCTAGAAAGGAGTCCGAATAGTCAATGCGCTGCGCAAAAACAGACACACTAAACAGCACACTAAACAGAAAGGAAAAGAGAAATTTCATGATACACGATTCAATAAAGCATTCCAAAAATCGACCCAGCTGATGTTGAGCAATGAGAGTCCAATAGCTAGGAAAAGTAAGATCAGAAAGAAGGCTTGAAATAGAAAGTATTTAATCACTTCTCCACGCACCCCAATTCGACCATCGTAGCCACTCAATTCAAAAAACTCTGTGCCGCCAGATACGCCTTTCAAACGCACACGTTTGAGATTAAATTTTTGGTGTAGTCGTCGTTCCCAAAATCCAGCAGCGACTAGGGGTACCGCAATCAGCAACTTCAGTCGCACGCGCCGACTTTTGGTATCTTCAATCTGTCGGCGGCGGCGTTGCCAGTTTTTTGATATTCCAATCTTGTAGAGTCCGTCTCCACGCACTTTGAAGACGTAGAGGTATCTGTAATCAAACATATTGTTGTGAAATGTGGGGTGAAGGTAAATACTTTTGGGTTGATTGAGAAACGGAGTGTTTTGATCGTATAGGATAATATATCAAGATTCAGATGAAGCTAATTGGGATTAAATGTGAATCCACCATTTCCTCTCTGTGCTAATGAGTTTAGTTGATTCTTGAGTTCTTCTAGTTCTTCCATCGTTATGATATCAAGCGAATGTAAAAGATTAAACTTCTCTAGTTGATGTTCACAAGATATAAACTCGGTGACAACACCATATTTTGCTTTTAGAACTTGATTTCGTTTCTCAAACAACTGACTGATAAAGGTATCAAAAGCTACTTTAGTAGGACTATTTTTGTAAAATTCTATTCCTCGATCATCATAGCAAGATAGTACTGTCTCGTGTTTTCCATAGAATAAAATAACGGGAATACCTCCGAGAAGAAAGAGCAAAACATAATAGTAAAATCTACCTTCCCCTTCTACTCCATATATTTTTAGAAAAAGTCCTGAAACAATAGCAACTACAATAACACTAAAAACGAGTATCCATTGTACAGGATTAAATTTCAACTTCACAAAATCGTTAGAGATAGATTCAAACGGTACAAATCGTTCCATCTCTCCAAAAATACTTTTCTCAATGACCTTCAAACCATTGTTGGTTATCTTGAAGATTCTGGTCTCATTGTCTTTGTGCTGTTTTAAGATCATTACCATTATTTAGCTGAATGGATAATATCATCCTTACAGGATGTATGCAACTGTTATCTTATACCAAATTCAATAATTGAGTACGTAGATATAAACTAGATTATTTTGGGACTGATTAAGGCGAAAAGCACAGGCATAGCCGTGCTAAGGCGAGCATTTTCAACGGTAGTACTACAAATGTGCACCGCTTAATTTTTCAAACACCTAACCTATCTATGGTTCTCACTAGAAAAGGTGCATAAGTATAGCACTACCCCTTTGCTATCTGCCAAAGACTGTATTTCTGCTTTGTACTTTTTGTGATTTTCATTCGTTGTAAGATCACCAATTATTCCTCCCATACTTTCGTCCGCAATTCTAAAATTGGTCGTACCAATTACTTCGTTATCTATGAGGATTTTTGCTTTCATCAATCGTCTTTTTAAGATGTTATAGCTGAGAATCAGTTCCCAACTTTGAATCTAGGAAGTATAATATTGAGCAGTGAAGCGATCTCATATCTCACATCTAAAAAAATCAAAAATCAAACGACAACTGCACCCCAACTCCCGTCTGCTCTCGCTCCAGATTCGACACCGACAACCCCAACAAACGTGCCGCCTCAAACTCCTCCCGATGTGCTACCAAAATTTCGTGAGCCACTTCCTGCAACTTCTCCAATGTCCGTATTTCCTGACTAAAAGAGCGCGAACGCGTCAAGATTTTGAAATCAGGTGTTTTGACTTTCAGCGTGAGCGTTCGCCCAAAATTATCCTTTGTCGTCATCGTTTCATGAATAACTTCCGCTAGATAATCCAGCTTTTCCTTCATTTCTGCCAGATCGGTCACATCCATTTTATACGTTCGTTCTGCGCCAATAGATTTGCGGATGCGATTCGGATTGACAGGTCGCTGATCGTCGGCACGAACAATGCGATAATAATGTCGCCCCACTTTTCCAAACCGTTGCACCAATTGAATTTCTGACCATTTTTTCAAATCGGCACCAGTGCGCAAACCCATTTTTCGCATTTTCGCAGCCGTCACTTTCCCGATACCATGAAACTTTTCAATCGGTAAGGCTTCCAAAAAAGGTAAAGCTTCCGCGCGCGAAATTTCCTTTTGTCCATTGGGTTTGTTGATGTCCGAAGCCGTTTTGGCTAGAAATTTGTTGAAGGAGATACCAGCAGAAGCGGTGAGTTGTGTCGTTTCTTCAATACGCCGCCGAATCTCTAGCGCAATCTCCGTACTCGACCGTTCTTGATCGCTGACATCCAAATAAGCTTCGTCCAGTGACAGTGGCTCGACTAGTTCTGTATATTCTAAAAAGATGGCTCGAATCTGCTGCGATACTTCTCGATAGACCTCAAAGTGCGACTTGACAAAAATTAAATCGGGGCAACGACGAATCGCCGTGATACTTGGCATCGCAGAACGGACGCCAAATCGACGCGCTTCGTAACTCGCTGATGCTACCACACCGCGCCGACTACTACCACCTACTGCTACAGGTTTGCCCCGCAGTTCTGGATGATCACGCTGCTCAATAGACGCATAAAACGCATCCATATCGATATGTAGGATTTTTCGATCCA
>CAYLPW010000021.1:0-3329 GCA_964385665.1 uncultured Saprospiraceae bacterium | reverse complement strand
TCAATATACGCCCTCAAATCTTCCATTTGCTGATTGCTCATTTTCTCTACTGTGTAGTGGGGCATGTATGAACGCTTCCCTGGTAGGGGAGAAGTGCCATAGCGACTGACTTGATACAAGGAATAGCGTGTGTAGCGTGCCATGTGTTTGTCCAAAAAATCAAACGTGTACTCGGCATCATCCAAATCGAATAAGGAATAGCGTTGGTCTTCGTGGCAATGCAAACAGCTCAATTCGTAGATGCGTTGTCCATTTTCTGGATCGCCAACTAGGTTCTCGTAGCCTTCTTTCCGATCTTCGGGCGGCGCGACAAAAGTAGCTGGCGAACCTTGCATGTATTTGTTTTTTATCAATCCAATCGCTACGGCTTGGTCGCTTTCTGTCTCTACCGCTTCTGCGATGATATCTATCTCTTCGGAATTCAAAAATAGGTCGCCCAACTTCAAATCAATCGTCCACAAATACGTCAAAATAGACTCCACTTCCCAATCTTTCAAGCGTCGTCCTTGCGCACATTCGACGGCACAAAGTTGAATCGCTTCGCGTAGGTTGTTGCGGGCGGGATTGACGAGGTCGCCGTACTTTTTGTAGTAGTCGCCATTGTAAAAACTGGTTCGATTGACTGCGCCATAGAGTGCGGTTCCTTGCAAAAAAGGAAGTCCACGTTCTTCCACAAAATCTAACTTGGCTTCTGGATCAATCTTGCTTAGATCAGGCTCGTCGCGCTGCATATTGTGACAAGACGTACAAACAAAATGTGCGCTTTGCTTGCTGGTCGACTTCCCTTTTCCATTTTTGGCAAAACCAGTATAAATCAAATAGCGACCTTCTTGCGCAGAGACGCCTGACATTCGGCGATTCGGTCGATGAGGTAACGGTTTATCGCCCAATGCTTCCAACAGCTTCGCCACGGACGTTCGGTCGTTGATGCGAATCTTATCCGCTTGTACGCTTTTGATATACGTGAAACCCATGATGCCAAATAGAGGCAGTAGGACGAGTATGTATTTTTTCATAGGATTGTATTGTATCTGTTAATCGGATGGCAAAGAACTTGCCTTCAGGTCATCCGATCACTGTGTATCAAGCAGCTACGCCTAAAGTGGTTTTGACTTCTTCGGGTGGAATATCATAACCGCAAAGAATCGAGGACTTAGTAATGCCTGCTTCCATCAAATCTTCTTCTATTAGGGTATCTGTATTATTAGTTAGGATATGGATTTTCCCATCATCTCGTACCTGAATATGTATGAGTGTACGGTAGAAAAATTGTTCTTCTTCCCATCCCATAAAGATATGGATATAGTGATCTTGCGCCTCATCTATTATAATAGTATCTTTTAATAGAGGATAGTATGGATTCGGATAAGATACACGATCTTCCATCACTTTTCTAACCATTTTTTTAGCTTCTAGTATTCTATCCATGATGTAATCTTTTCTGTATCAATAGCCCTCGAAACTCTCGTGTTTCTCAAACTCTCGAAGCTCTGTTAGTTCCTCCCAGTCACATTCACCTCAATCCGCTTCTCCCGATTCGCCAACTCCCAAGTCGTATAAAACACCAACTTTCCAATCTTCTCCATCTTCTCAAAGTTGATTTTCTCAATCGTATCCGACGGGCGGTGATAGTCTTCGTGGGTGCCATTGAAGTAGAAAATAGCTGGAATTCCCTTCTTCGCAAAATTGTAATGATCGGAACGATAGTAGTAGCGATTCGGGTCATTGTCATCGTTGTACGTATAATCTAAAACGAGATTCGTGTACGTTTTATTCGCAGTTTCATTGATTTCGTGCAATTCAGTACTCAAACGATCCGAACCAATGACGTAGATATAATTGGGGTTATCTTCGTATTTTTTATCAACGCGACCCACCATGTCCACATTGACGTTGGCGACGGTATTTTCGATAGGGAAAATAGGGAATTCGGCGTAGTACTGCGATCCTAATAAGCCTTTTTCTTCTCCCGAAACTAACATGAACAATACACTTCGACGCGGACCTGCGCCAGCTGCTTTAGCTTGTGCGAATGACTCCGCCACTTCCAAGACCGTCGTCGTGCCAGAACCATTATCATCTGCGCCATTGAAGATACTTTCGCCACGCGATCCCAAATGATCGTAATGTGCCGTGACGACCACTACTTCATTTTTTAGATTTGGATCAATCCCCTCCACATAACCCAATACATTCGAGCCAATCAACTGACGTGTATTTTTGTCCAATAAGATCGTCATATCAGTAGGGACTTCGACCTTTTTCAACTTACCTTTTTTTGCAATTTTGTCTCTTGCTTTGACCAATTTTTTGAAGCGTTTGCTCACCAAGTCGCGTGCCATTGTCGAAGAAATATAAACGTGTGGTACAAACTCCTCCGTATCGTAAGCACTGCCCCCTAACTTCATATTGTAGCTCAAAAGCTGTCGACGATTTTCAGCAATATTCTTTTTAATATCTGGATCGACGATCAATAGTAGCTGAACGCCTTTTTCTTTTGCCAATCGCACTTTTCGCTCCCAATCGCCAGACCATTCACTTTCAACAGTCGTTTCGGTCAATAAGAAATTGCCGTTCTTATCTTTTGGCTCGCCTGCGTAGATCAATCCTACTTTTCCATTCACTTCTTTGCCCTTGTAGTCACTGTATCGCCCATCTTCTATGCCGTAGCCTAAAAAAATAATTTCGTCAACTGATAGCTCTTCCACTGAGCCATTGCGTGTCGGAAAAGCGAAGAAGTCACGCATATTTCGGTAGTCTGTGCCATTGATGGTGATCGCTGCTTTGTTCCAAGATTCGCCCGTGAAGATGATTTCTTGAAAATAGGAATTGTCCTCTAAAAAAGCAGGCATACCCATTTCTGCAAATAATCCAGCGATATAATCGGCTGCTTTTCGCTGTCCTGCTGTACCTGTTTCACGCCCTTCGTATTCATCGGAAGCGAGGACAGAAAGAATCGCTCGCATCTCGTCCGCTGTGATGTCTTCTGCAAATTCGACGGAAGCAGGTATATCGACCGCCACGTCATCTTGTCCAAAAAGGGAAAAGGAACTCATTATTAAGAAAAGAATAGAAACCCAATATCGAATCGTCATTTTTTGCTGTATTTATTTTATACAAAGATACAAAGAGAGACGAGAAAGTGAGCGTGTGAGAAAAGGAGAGGTGAGAGCTTTCGAGAGGGAGAACGGACATCCAATTAGCGCAACGAAACTATACTGATCGTTGGAGGTTCACACCTTGGGCGGACACGTGTACCTTCGATGAAACTTACGCTCCTATAACAACTATGCTTTTTTTTAGATGAGCATATCGTATCGAAGGTGCAA